>WTHG01000417.1 GCA_011523245.1 Verrucomicrobiales bacterium
CGTCGGCCAATTCATTCTCAATATGGCCGACCACATCATCGGTATCCCGCAATTCGGCAGGGTGAATTCACTGAATGCCAGCGTCGCCGCCGGCATTGCCATGCATGCGCTCGGAGGTGCGAGTTCCACTTCACCCCAAGAATAATTTGGGCTTCACGTCCGGGACGAGGTCGAACTCGTCCCTCCCATCATGGTTACGCCAGCACTGGCTTGATCAACTTCCCGTGTACATCGGTCAGGCGGAAGTCGCGGCCTTGGAAACGGTAGGTGAGTTTTTCGTGGTCGATGCCCAGCAAGTGCAGCAACGTAGCGTGGAGGTCGTTGACGTGGGTGCGATTTTCCTCGGCGTTGTAGCCAAGTGGATCGGTGGTACCATGGGTGACGCCGCCCCGGATACCGCCGCCGGCGAGCCAAATATTAAAACCCTTCATGTGATGATCTCGCCCAACGGCGCCTTTGTTGCGCTGGGCCATGGGCGTGCGGCCGAATTCGCCGCCCCACACGATCAGCGTGTCTTCAAACATGCCTTTACACTTGAGATCGGTGATGAGGCCGGCAATGGCGCGGTCCACGGACGGGCAACAGTGGTTTTCCATGTAATCCACGAGGCCGTTGTGATGATCCCAGCCGCGATGATAAAGCTGGATAAACCGCACCCCGCGCTCGGCCAGCCGCCGGGCGAGCAGACAGTTGCTGGCAAAGGAGCCATCGCCAGGCTTGCAGCCATAGAGGTCCAGCGCCTCGGCGGGTTCGCGGGAAATGTCCATCAGGCCCGGTATACTGGACTGCATCTTGAAGGCCATCTCGTACTGCGCGATGCGCGTGGCGATTTCCGGATCGCGCGTCAGTGGCGTTTGCAGATTGTTGAGCGCCTGCACGGCGTCGACCACGTCGCGCTGTCGATCGGCATCCACGCCGCCAGGCCGGCGTACGTACATCACGGGATCGCCGGTGGACCGCAGTTGAATGCCCTGAAATTGGCTCGGCAAAAATCCTGCGTGCCACATGCGCACGGAGATCGGCTGCGGACTGCGCCCCGCGTGCGAGCTAAGCACGACGAACCCCGGCAAATCCTCCGCCTCACTACCCAGCCCATACTGGATCCACGAGCCCATGCTCGGCCGGCCGCTGATGGTGGTGCCGGTGTTCATGAGCGTGTTGGCGGGATCATGATTTATGGCGTCGGTGTACATCGAGCGGATCACCGCGAGGTCATCAATATGCTTGGCCAAATGCGGAAAGAGCGTGGTCATCTCCGTGCCGCTTTGGCCGAATTTTTTAAACGGAAACTGCGGCCGCAGGCAGGCGAGCTTTTGATTCTGCAACTGCGCGATCGATTGGCCCTTGGTAAACGACGTGGGCATCGGCTGCCCGTTCATTTTCACCAGCTCCGGCTTGTTGGCATCGAACGTCTCCAAGTGCGATGGACCGCCGGCCATGTACAAATAGATGACCCGCTTTACCTTGGCCGCATGATGCAACGGCCGCACCACCCCCGGCCAACGCTCCACCTTGCGCCCGGCGCCTCGCGCAGACAAAGCGGCCAACGCCACCGCGCCGAGGCCGATTCCTGAGCGAGTCAGAAACGAGCGGCGGTTGATGTCGGTAACGGCGTCCATACGCCTGATAGTTTAAGCAAGGATTGGCGTCAGCACTTTGCCGTGCACATCGGTCAGGCGGAAGTCGCGGCCTTGGAAGCGGTAGGTGAGTTTCTCATGGTCGATGCCCATGAGATGCAGGATGGTGGCGTGCAGGTCGTTGACGTGCACGACGTTTTCGACGGCGTTGTAGCCGAAGTCGTCGGTGTTGCCGTAGCTGGTACCGCCCTTAATGCCGCCGCCGCCGAACCAGCAGCTGAAGCCCTTGATGTGATGATCGCGCCCGCTGCCCTGCGCCATTGGCGTGCGGCCAAATTCCGCGCCCCATAGGATGAGAGTGTCCTCCCACAGGCCGGAACGCTTAAGATCCTTGATCAAGGCCGCACAACCTTGATCCACGAGCTTGGAGGTGGTTTGCATCGCGCCTTTGATATTTCCGTGGTGATCCCATCCTCGATGATATAGCTGAATGAAACGCACACCACGCTCAGCTAAGCGGCGGGCGAGCAGACAGTTGCTGGCAAAAGATCCGTCGCCCGGCTTAGCTCCGTAAAGATCAAGGACTTCTTTCGGTTCCTTAGAAATATCCATCAGCTCCGGCACGCTCATTTGCATGCGGAACGCCATCTCGTATTGCGAAATGCGCGTGGTAATCTCGGGATCCTGCACCGCGGCATTTTGCAATTGGTTAAGCTGCTGCACGGCATCAACCACGTCGCGCTGGCGATCGGCATCCACGCCGCCGGGGCGTTTCACGTAGAGGACAGGATCTCCCTTGGACCGCAGTTGCACGCCCTGGAAGCGGCTGGGCAAAAAACCCGCGTGCCATTGGCGCGCCGCCACCGGCTGATCCTGGCCGCCACCGCGCGAGATGAGCACACAGTAACCGGGCAAATTTTCCGTCTCCGCGCCGAGACCGTAAAGCATCCAAGAACCCATGCTTGGCCGACCACTGATCGTGGTGCCGGTATTCATGAGTGTATGGGCGGGATCATGGTTGATCGCGTCGGTGGTCATGGAACGGATGATCGCAATATCATCCGCCACGCTGCCGATGTGCGGGAAGAGATTGCAAATGTGCTGGCCGGATTTTCCGAACTTTTGGAAATCATGCTGTGGCCCGAGACACGTGAGGTTGTTGCGCTTGCCCTGCAACTGCGCGATTGGCTGGCCTTCGGTGATGCTCTTGGGCATCGGCTTGCCGTGCATCTCACGCAGCTTCGGCTTGTAATCGAGCGTCTCCAAATGACTCGCACCACCGGCCATGCACAGGTGGAT
>WTHG01000290.1 GCA_011523245.1 Verrucomicrobiales bacterium
TGGGCCCATAGACCCGCGCCCAGGGCCTGCGCCAATAAAATACCGGCAAACAACGCCATGTGCATGAGCACCACCACGACCACAGCCATTCGCATGTTGGAACGACCGCGCCGAGCCCCATCAAACTGGGCACCCGGTGGAATAATTGGATTACTACCTTTCATTGCCACACCCTCCTTTGTTGTGTGAAACCCTTTTGGGCTTCCTCCTTTATGTGGCGCCCAACAAGGCGACACGCATTGATAATGGTGCAACGGGAACGCGTAAAACCGAATGTGCTAAACTTGCCAACAACATGTGAATATCAAACACGCTGTCTTGGTTGCCCCAAGAATCGTTGGCGATCAATCGCCTTGCCTCGATTCGACCCATTCCATCACGGCGGCGCGGAATTGGTCTCCTCGATGCTGGTAGCTGTCGAACATGTCAAAACTGGCACAAGCCGGCGACAGCAACACGACATCTCCCGGGGCAGCATTCCTCCCTGCTTCAGCCAAAGCTTCTATCAAATCCGCCGCCAAATTGCAAGGCGCAAAAGGACTCCAGGCCGATTGAATTTCGCCGGCCGAAGCCCCGATTAACCAAGCTCCTTTCACCCGTTTCTCCACTGTCGCCGCTGCCGTCTGAAAATCCATCCCTTTACCCTGCCCGCCGGCAATGAGCCAAACATTTCGATCTGCCTCCTCAGCGAACGGCATCGATCGCAGCGCACTTTCCAGCGCATGCACATTGGTAGCTTTCGAATCGTTATAAAACCGTACCCCCTCGCATTCCGTCACCAGCTCACACCGGTGCTCGCCGGTTCGGAGCGTTTGCAGAACCGGCAACATCTCCGACGGCAACAGCTTCATGGCACGCCCGACCAACCACGCGGCCATTAGGTTTTCGGTGTTGTGCATTCCCTCCAGCTCAAAACCAGCCAAATCCAGCACAGAACCCTCCGCTCCCGGCAGCCGACTGATGACGCGATCCTCTTTCAGATACACATCCGCAGACTGAGAACGAGCACTGAAAGTGATAACCTTCCCCGGCACATTCACGCCCAGCGCTTGCATTTGTTCCCATGCCTCAAACTGAATAATCGCCCAATCAAAGGGCTTTTGATTCTCGAAGAGACGCGCCTTGGCTCGAATATAATTTTCCATGGACCCATGACGATCCAAATGATCCTCAGCCAAGTTCAACAGCACGCCCACACTCGCGCGAAAAGATTCGATCGCCTCCAATTGAAACGAACTCACCTCCAGCACCACAGAATCCAATTTGCGGGTTTGCGGCAACACTTCGCACAACGGTCGGCCGATATTTCCGGCGGACAAAACTTGGCGACCGGTCTCAGTCAACATCTGCGTCACCCATTCAGTCGTGGTCGTTTTCCCATTGGTTCCCGTAATTGCAATGGCCGGGCACTGTACTGCGCTCCAGCCCAACTCCAGCTCGCTCCACACGGGGACGCCTCGGGCGCGCAAGCCCACCACCTGCGGTTGATCCAACGGCACTCCGGGGCTTACCACGGCCAAATCAAACCAATCAGTCAACCCCACCTGATCTCCCAAACGGCAGTCGAAATCAGCCGGCAATTGATCCGCCCATTTCTGAAGCTCCGGCGTGTCGCGGGCATCTACGGCGGTCACTTTAGCTCCGGTGGAGCGCAACCATTTCACCGCAGATTTCCCGCTTCGCCCGAGCCCAAGCACGCACACCGCCTCGTCCGGCCCCAGTTTCATCTTAGCGCAGTTTCAGGGTCGCTAAGGCAAGTACGGCAAACAGAATGCCTAGAATGTAAAAGCGCATCACCACTTGGTTTTCGTGCCAGCCCTTTTTCTGGAAGTGATGATGCAGGGGCGCCATCAGAAAAACTCGCCGCCCCTCGCCCGTGCGCAGACGTGTCCACTTAAACCATCCTCGTTGTAACAACACGCTCAGCGCTTCCAGCACAAACACGCCACCGGCAATCACCAACACAAAAGGTTGATGGATCAGCACGGCCATGATGCCCAGCGAGCCTCCCAGCGCCAACGAGCCCGTGTCGCCCATGAACACCTTGGCCGGATGGCAGTTAAACCACAGAAAGCCCAGCCCCGCACCGATCATGGCCGCACAAATGACCGACAACTCCACAGCCCCGCGCACATGAGGCACATACAATTCGCGCGCAATCTCCGCATTGCCGGCAATGTAGGTGAAAATGTAAAATACAAAGGAAACGATCAGTGTGCAGCCGATCGCTAATCCATCCAGCCCATCGGTCAGATTCACCGCATTTGAGCTGCCGACAATCGCAGAGACGGTGATGAACAACCCTACCACTGCCGCCACCGACCAAACCATGGTGTGGGAAGGTCCTTCCAGAACTGGATCCTTGAAAAACGGTACCATCACTGCTGTGATTAATTCCCGAGTTTCATCCAATCGCCACAGGTACACGGCAATGAACACCGCGAGAAAGATCTGCCCCACCAACTTGACGCCCTCCGACAATCCCGCCTCACGGCTTTGCTGCGTTACCTTCGAGTAGTCATCATAAAAACCCAGCAAACACAGCGCCAGCATCGAAAGTAGCGTGAGCGTAACCAGCGGGTTCCACTGCGCCCACATCAGAGCCGAAAGATCAATCGACGCCACAATTAGCAACCCGCCCATGGTCGGAACATTTTTTTTGCTGACCCCATCGGACATCCCGCCGCCTTCGCGCGCCATGTCCTCATACTCCTGATTCGCCAGATACTGCAGCCAACGAATCACCCGCGGCCCCAGCCACCAGCAAAGCAGTAGCGCCGTCACCGCCGCCCCGGCACTGCGAAAGGTGGAGTACTGAAAGACGTTTAGTGGTGAGAGCCAATCCCCCCATTGACTGTGCCCATTGTGC
>WTHG01000163.1 GCA_011523245.1 Verrucomicrobiales bacterium
CTGACCGCTCAGGATCTCGAGGAAATCTTCCGCCAAGTAAACCGCATCTGGGGCCATGCCGGCATCCATTTTCCCATTGCCTCCCTCACTACCGAAGCCGCCGCCCTCCCCAATGCCTATCGGCAAAATTACCGCTCCCGCAACCTTCGCTGGATGCTCGCCCTGCGCCCCCCAAAAACTCGCACTCCCGACCATTTTCACGTGTACTATCTCAAACGATTCCTTGCTAACGGCGTTTACATGGGCCCCGGAGGCATGTTTGTCAAAGACATGGCTAAACTCTGGAAAGTAGAAAATGGAATAGAAAAACCGATCCCACGCGTCACCTCACACGAACTAGGGCATGCGTTAACGTTAAAGCATCGCCAAGAAGCTACTAACCTCATGGCCAGTGGCACAAGTGGCTGGACCTTGAATGAGGCGGAAATCGAGCAATCCCGTGCCGCCGCCCAAAAGCTGAAATGGATCCGCCCCGCCCAAGAAATTCTGGCGCAGGCCGATGCTCTTTATCTTGAAGGAAAGCGTCCCGAAGCCCGCGAAAAGTACCGGCTCATCGCCGGCATTCCACTGCATTGCCCTGAAACAACCCGGGCCAAACTACGCCTCAAGCCCCAGCCCTAATGCGCCCTTAATCAAGGATTTTCTAGTTATAATAGGCCGGAAGCCGATTAGACAAACACCGAGCACTGCGGCATGGCGGCCTCCAAGCGGGTGACTTCCTCCGGGACAATTGGGTTGCCATACAACCACACCTGCTTCAATTCCGGCAGTGCCACAAGCGGCATCAAATCGGTGATACCATTTTTCTCCAAGTAAAGGTATCGCAACGTCATCAAGCCCTGTAGGCGATTCAGGGTGTTGAAACCCGTTTGCGATAGGCCCAGCATTTTCAATCGTGGCAAGCGCTCCAGCCCGCGGAAGAGTTCATCCCAATCCAGCACTTCCACTTCATCCAGTTTCACTTGCTCCACCGCCGCCCATTGTTCAGCTCTTACCTCGCCCTCGGGCCACATGGAAGTAGTCCGTACTGCGGATTCCAGCAACTCCGGCATCGGCTCATCCTTCTGAGTTCTCTCAAGGGCGATCTCCGCCGGGGCACCACAATGCGGGCACATCATCGCGGTTGTGCTGATCGGCTTGGCACATTCGGCGCAGAGAGTCATGGCCATGCCGCATGCTACTCCAAAAACAGCTGCGCAAAAACCCCAATCAAACTGAGATTGGCCCCTGTTCTGTTCACGATCGCAAGGCGTTGTCATTATGGGTTGAGGCTCACGCACATAAAGCAATGAAGCGGCTCAACGATTGACACTGCGATGCGCGCCGTTACCCTCCGGCCATGCGCAACCTTTTACTGTTACTGGCTGTTTGGAGCTGTGTTTCGCTTTCGGCCAAAACCGGCACCAACCCGCCCAATGTCGTGGTCATTTTCATGGATGACATGGCTTATGCGGATATTGGGCCGTTTGGAGCCAAGGCGTATCCCACGCCGCACCTCGACCGCATGGCGAAGGAGGGCCGGAAGTTTACGGACTTTTACGTGACCCAAGCGGTGTGCAGCGCCTCGCGCGCAGGATTGTTGACCGGTTGCTACAACGTGCGCGTAGGCATCCTCGGCGCGCTGGGCCCCAAGAGCACGCACGGCCTTAATCCCAGGGAAATCACGCTGGCCGAACTGTGCAAACAGCGCGGATACGCCACGGCCTGTTTCGGTAAATGGCACCTGGGACATCACCAGAAATTTCTGCCCTTGCAACATGGTTTCGATGAATACTTTGGTATCCCATACTCCAACGACATGTGGCCCTACCATCCGGGCGTGCGCCATCTGCCCATGGCCGAGCGCCTCAAGAAATGGCCGCATCTGCCGTTGATCGAAGGCAACAAGATCATCAACCCCACGGTCACCGGCAAGGATCAGGAACAGATCACCACCCAACTCACCGAGCGCTCGGTGCAGTTTATTGAAAAGAACAAAGACAAGCCCTTCTTCCTCTATGTGCCGCATCCCATGGTGCATGTGCCGTTGTATGTATCCGATAAATTCAAGGGCAAGAGCAAGGCCGGCCTGTTCGGCGACGTGATGATGGAGATTGACTGGTCTGTCGGCCAAATTCTGGAAACCCTGCGCAAGCATCAGCTCGACAAAAACACGCTGGTCATTTTCACCAGCGACAATGGTCCATGGCTCAGCTACGGCGACCACGCCGGGTCGGCCGGGCCGTTGCGCGAAGGCAAGGGTACCATGTTCGATGGCGGTTGCCGCGAGAGCGCCCTCATGTGGTGGCCCGGCACCATCCCGGCCGGCAGCGAATGTACCACGCCCGCCATGACCATTGACCTCCTGCCCACCGTCGCCGAGCTCATTGGGGCCCGACTACCCAAGCATCCGATTGACGGCAAGAGCATCGTGAAACTCCTAAAAGGCACCAGCGACACCAGCCCGCACGAGGCCTATTACTTCTACTACGGCCGCCAATTGCAGGCCATTCGCATGGGCAAATGGAAGCTACACTTCCCGCACGGCTACCGCACCATGGCCGGCCGGCCCGGCGGCACCGGCGGCATTCCCACCCGCTACAGCCAGGCCAAGATCGGGCTGGCATTGTTCGACATGGAAAAGGACATCGGCGAAACCACCGACGTCAAAGCCAAGCATCCGGACATCGTGAAACACCTCCAGGCCCTCGGCGACAAGATGCGCAACGAACTCGGCGACAACGGCCGCACGGGCAATGGCATCCGCCCAGCCGGACAGTTGTAAGGCGCTAAAAAACCGGGCGTTTCTGGCCCAGATCAACGGCTGGCCACAAAAAACCCGTTTACAAACGAGGCATAGTCCATATTTCTATTGGGACCGCACAACCC
>WTHG01000310.1 GCA_011523245.1 Verrucomicrobiales bacterium
TTGCCTTGGCGTGGGTTGGAGCCGTTGCCGGCGATAACCAGGTGGTGGCGGCCCCGAAGCGTTTTGTCAGCATCTATCATCCAGATGGCGTTGGTGTGCCTATTCGGAAAGATCCGGCTTGGAAAGACTGGAGCTGGTTCCCGCACGGAGGCGAAAACGATTTCAAGCTGACCAAGGTGCTAGATGTGCTTGAGCCGCTGCGTCGGGACCTCACGATCTATTCCGGCCTCTCTCATCCGGCGGTGCGGCGCGTGCACGGTCATTCCAATGCTGACCAGTACCTGACGGGTGCCGATACCAAAGGTCACGGACCGTACAAAAATTCGATCTCACTGGATCAGCTGTATGCCCAACACATTGGGGATGCTACCCGGCACGCCTCGCTGGTGATGTCCACCAACGGCGGCATCGGCGGCCCCCGCGGTGCGCAGACGCAATCGTTCAACCGTGAAGGCCGCGCCGTTCCGGCGATGAACAAACCCAAGCAAATTTTTGACATGCTGTTCGTCGCCGATGGTAAGAAAGCCGCCGACCGGCTGGCCCGCAGCAAGAGTGCTCTGGACCTGTTGATTGAGGACACCCGCTCGCTCGGCCGTAAACTCTCCAAGCGCGATCAGGAGACTCTTCAGCAATATCTGGACTCTGTCCGTGATACCGAGGTGAAGCTCTCCAAGGCCCGGCGCTGGCTGGATACGCCACTACCCGACATCGATTCGGCCAACCTGCATCTGGAAGCCGGCCCCGCTGAGGCCAAGCAGTATTTCCAGACCATGTATGACCTAATCTACCTCGCCTTCCTGAGCGATTCCACGCGCGTGGCGACCTTCCAGCTTGGCCGCGAAAACGGTGGCGGTCCGCACGACCTGCTCTCCAAAGCCGTTGGTCTCGGCGGCGCGCATGGCCTCACACATTCCGTCAAAAAGAAGAATGGTTGGGAAAACCTTGGCACCTACAACCGGTATCAGATGGAGGAATTTGGGCGGTTCGTGAAGAAGCTAAAAGACACTCCGGAACCAACCGGCAACGGGACTATGTTGGATAACACCTTAGCCATGCACGGGTCGGCTTCCAGCAGTTTCCATCTCTCGCGAAATTATCCCATCGTTTCTGCCGGCGGCAAAAATCTCGGTTTCAAGAACGGTCGTTACCTCCAGTACGTCAAACTATTGGAAGACGGTAGCCTGCCTGGCGCCGGCGTTATTAGTGACGCGGGATGGCGTGGTACTGCCAAGCAAGAGGACCAGCCACTGGGGCATTTGTTCGTCAGCATCCTTCAACGGCTCGGCGTCGAAACCGACACCTTTGCCGGCTGCACGGGTACACTGAATCGCGTGTAAGCGGTTTCGGTAACAATTTCTCCGGTGAATCGAAGGCGCTTGCCTTCGGGAACGTCCAAGTCATCCTCGCCCTCCAAGCGGTTTACTCGAGCGCATTCCGGACGGCGTTGAAGACAGCCAAATGAAACGATTATCCATCACCATCGGCATATTCGCCGGTTTGCTCGCATGGGCGGAAACGCCCAAGGCGAACTTGGATTCCTTTCGCAAGGAGATTGGTCCGGTGCTGAAGGCGGCATGTGTAGGTTGTCACGGCCCGGAGAAGCAAAAGGCGAAGTTTCGGGTCGATACGCTGGATCCGGATTTGCTCCAGGGCAAGGACGTGAGCTGGTGGCTGGAGGTGCAGGGGGTGTTGACCAATGGCGAAATGCCGCCGCCGGATTCGGAGGTGAAGCTGGCCGATGCCGATCGCGTGAAGGTGATTGATTGGTTGGCGGGCGAAATCCGTGCGGCCTCGGAGGCACGTCGGGCGGAAGGCGGCCACAGTACGTTCCGGCGGATGACGCGCTACGAGTACAAGTATGCGATGCAGGATCTGCTCGGGTTGCCGCACGATTTCTCGCGCGATCTGCCGCCGGAAACTTCCTCGGAGGACGGATTCAAGAATAGCTCGGACATGCTGCAAATGACCGCCGTTCAGTTCGCCCAGTACCGCGCGCAGGCACGGCGGGCGCTGGAGTTGGCGACTGTCCGCGGCGATCGGCCGGCGCCGGTGTATTACGGGCTGAGCATGCGCGGGTTCACGGAACGGTTTGAGGCGAAGTACGCCGCCGCGGTGCAACGCACGCGTCAAAAAGTTTTGGACGAAGACCTCTCGGTGGAGGAAGTACTCAAGGCGGAAAAAGAAAAATTTTCCCGCAATCCCGGCGGGGCGCATTTTAAGGATTTGGTCACCGGCCAAGGCGTGCGTACCAAGTGGGCGTATCACGGCGCGAAATATGCGTGGAAGCCCACGGATCAGCGGCCGGAGGTGCCGGCGGTCTCGCCGGATGTATTGGTGATCCCGGCCAACCAGAAATTCATCATCGACGTCGGCGACGGGTTGCCGGACACGGGCCTCATGCGCGTTCGGATTCGGGCGGCGCGGGAATCGGCCGAGGGAAAACATCTGCCGACCTTGCGACTACATTTTGGCAATCAGGGCAGCAACGACTCGCGCGTGTCCGTAGAGGTGGGCGGGCACGACCTCACCATCGATGCGCCGCCGGGCAAGCCGCGTTTTTATCAGTGGGACGTGCCGCTGACGGAGATTCCGCGCAACGCCTTCCGGCATATCCAAAAGCTCGGGCAATTGCCCAACCCGGCAGAATTCATTGAGCTGCGCAACACCTCCAGCACGCCGGTGGGGTTGGTGATCGATTATGTGGAGGTCATCGCGCCGGTGTTGGAAGAGTGGCCACCCGAATCGCATAAGCGTATTTTTCATCAGCGCAAGGATGCCGATGAGCCGGATTACGCTCGAGAGGTGTTGGAGCGGTTTATGGCGCGTGCGTGGCGTCGGCCGGTCAGCGAAGCAGAGGTAAAC
>WTHG01000212.1 GCA_011523245.1 Verrucomicrobiales bacterium
GGGAAACTTTCGGCCCCGCCAAGTGGACAATGAAAAAGGGTGTGCTCACCGGCGGCCAGGACGGCGATCCCAAACGCTGGGGAGTCATCCAAACCAAAATGCACTTCAAGGATTTCGAGTTGATCCTCGATTTCCAGATTGATGAACACGGCAAGTACAACAGCGGCGTGTTCCTGCGCAAACCCGCCCAGCGCAGCACTGGCCCCGCTTACCAGATCAACATCGGCCGCGGTGCCGCCGGCGAACCCGTCGGCCTATACCTCGACCAATGGCTGCACAAAGGCGACGAAAAAGATGCTGTCCGCAAACCGCGCGAGTGGAATCGCCTGCGCATTCGCGCCATCGGACCGCGCATTCAAGTGTGGCTCAACGAAAAACCGATCGTCGATTTCACGCACAAGAATCCGCCGGCGTACCTGCTCAAGCCCGGCCCCATTGCCCTGCAAACCTACGGGGCCGAAGGCCACAGCGGCTGGGTGAAATTCCGCCGCATGCAAATTATCGAGTGGAAGAAGTAGTAGAATAATCCGCCTGCCCGCAGGCGCTTGTCACGTCTAATTCTTCTTCCCACTGCCCCCATTCATTAACCCCGCCTTACGTAAGCGATCGTTTAGGTGGGCATTCAATTGTGTGACGGTTTTGGCGTGTTGCGCGTGCTTAGCGAGGTTTGTGAATTGATGCGGGTCAGCCTTCATGTCGTACAATTCGGCGGAGCCGTCCTTGTAGCGGAGGTAGGCCCAATCGGTGGTGCGCAGGCCGTAGTTGCCTCGGTTAAGGGATAACGCCCCACGGCGGACGCTAGCGGAAGGGTTTTTGAGCACCGGCACCAGACTTTGGCCCTGCACTTCCGCGGGCACCTTGAGTCCCACCAGTTCGGATACAGTCGGGTAAATATCCATTAACTCCGTCAACGCACGGGAACGGCCGGAAGGGTAGCCAGGAGCGTCGATGATCAGTGGCACGCGAGTAACTTCCTCGTGCAGGTTGGATTTCTGCCAAAAGCCGTGCTCGCCAAGGTGATAGCCATGGTCGCTGGTGAACACCACTGCCGTACTCTCGCGTAAACCGAGGCGATCCAGCTCATCGAGTATGCGCCCCACTTGCGCGTCCATGAACGCCACCGAAGCGTAGTAGCCGCTCCACATCCGTTTTTGGTTATCGGGATATTTGCCGATAGGATTGGTCTCGGATCGCGTGCCGGCCAGCCCGGCTTTGGGGATATCTTTTGCGTCGTCCTTCACCGTCTTGGGCAGCTTGATCTTCTGCCATGGGTACGGATCAAAATATTGCTGAGGTGCCACCATCGGGTAATGAGGTCGAACCAAGCCCACCGCCAGGAAGAACGGCTGCCCCTTGTGCTTCTGCAATAGCTCAATCGCCTTGGTGGCCGACTTGTGATCCGGCTGATCCGAGCCATCGCCCTCGTATCGCACGGTCACAAACATCCTGTGCGGCATGCGTGTGGATTGCCGATTCTCTTCAGCGGTTGTAAATACATTCAGGTTCAGGCACGCATAATACCCTGGCGTGTGTGCCTCCTTGCCGGGCGAGTTGAAGCGCTCGGTCCACGAGGACGCGATGTCTAGTCCGTCCGTACCGGCAATGATATCGCCTGGCACGCGCATGTGATAAATCTTTCCCACCCGCGCGCTATACCAGCCGTTCTCACGAAAGTGCTGGCCGAGATTCACTTTGCCGCCACCCGAATAGCGGCTGTGCATGAACGACATCCGCGACGGCGCGCACATCAACCCCTGACAATACGCCCGCTCGAACACCATCCCCGCCCGCGCCAGTTTGTCGATATTCGGCGTCTTACACACCCGATCACCGTAGCACCCCAGCACACTCGCCTTGAGATCGTCACTGATAATGAAGAGTACGTTCTTGATGTCCGTCTCGGCCGAAACATTCAGGGTCACCAAAAAAAGAATCGCAAGAAATTGCCGTTTCATAAAAACGGAAACGTACTTGGAAGCGTCAGGGTTGAACACAAAAAACCGGCCACCGTAAAAATATCCAATGGCCGTTGAGAAAGTGGAAGATACTGCGAGTACGAATGTGAATTATTTGGCAAAGGCCGGTGCACCTAAGTGCTCACGCAACCGATGAAACTCTTCAGTCATTTCCCGGCGAACATTCAGGTATTCGCGGTCGGCGTGGACACTTTTCATTTCGTGCGGATCCGTTTTCAGGTCGAATAAATTCCATTCGTTGCTGTGCGGGAAATACATCAGCTTGTGCCGTGCCGTGCGCACGCCGAAGTGCTGCGGCACGCGGTGTTCGCCAAATTCGTAATACGAATAATACAACGACTCCCGCCAGCCATTCTTCTTGCCCTTGAAGAGCGGCAGCAACGAACGGCCCTGCACTTCGTCGGGGATTTTCAGTCCGGCGATCTCAAGGAAGGTCGGCGCGTAATCGATATTTTGGATCAATTGCTCCGGCTTGGCGCCGGGCGCGATCACGCCGGGCCAGCGCGCGAGGAAGGGCATGCGGAAAGATTCCTCAAACATCCAGCGCTTGTCGTACCAACCGTGTTCGCCGAGGAAGAAGCCTTGGTCGGACGAGTAAATGACGATGGTATTTTTCGCCAAACTGTTGTCGTCGAGATACTTCAGCATCCGGCCGACGCTCTCGTCCACCGCCTTCACCGTGCCAAGGTAGTTTCGCATGTAACGACGATACTTCCAGCGCACCAAATCCTTGTGGCTCATTTTGCCGTCGGCAAATTCCTTTAAAAACGCCTGATTGCGCGGGCCGAAGTACGCGTCCCATTTGGCCTTTTGAGCGGGCGTCATGCGGTTGTATTCCGGCGTGCCGTAGCGGTCAGGCTTGGGCAGCTTCACGTCGCCGCGCT
>WTHG01000398.1 GCA_011523245.1 Verrucomicrobiales bacterium
GCTTCGGTCATGCCTTCAGCATTGGGCTCGGGGGGTTGTCCGCCGAAGAGGGGGTTTGAGAAATCATTGAAGCGCGTGACCTTTACGCCGGCGTCTTCCAGTAACGTATCAAGGTAGCCGCGTCCGGCGCCGTACATCAATTCCACGGCGATCTTGAGCTTGGCTTTTTGAATGGCCTTGAAATCGACGAGCTGTCGGATGCGTTTGAAGTACGCCGGCATCGGATCGATCTCTTTGCACGTGTAGGTGCCAATGACACTGCCTTGGAACTGCCAGTTCTTGGCCTGCCGCTTGGCGATGTGCGCCTCAATTTTCTGGGTAACTTCCGGCGAAGCAGGCGCGCCGTTGTGCAGGGAATATTTCAAGCCCTGATACTCGGCGGGATTATGGCTGGCGGTCATGTTAATACCGCCCAGCGCTTTGCGGACGCGGATGGTGTGGCTGATCACCGGCGTGGGTGTGTCACGATCGCAGAGTAGGGCGGTGAAGCCGTTGGTCTCTAGTACCTCGGCAACGGCGAGGGAAAAGTCGCGCCCCAAAAAACGGGCGTCATGCCCAATCACGAGCATGGGTTTGCGCTCGGCCAGCGGAGACGTCTTTTTGCGGCGTTCGGCTTTGAGAAAATCAGCAATGCCCTGCGTGGCGAGGCGCACGCGGTCAAAGGTGAAATCCTTGGCGATCAATCCGCGCCAGCCGGAGGTGCCGAACTGAATGGGCGGCAATTTGCTCATGGAAGAATTAGCGCTTCCAGTCGAAGGCCTTTTTCTTGATCGCATAAATGTAGCCGACCAAAAGAATGCCGAGGAACGACAACATACAGGCGAGGATCAGCCCGCCACTTTCGAGGAGCATTTCCTTGTACACCACGGCCCACGGGTAGAGGAAGACCACCTCTATGTCGAACAGGATGAACAACATCGCGATCAGGTAAAACTTCACCGACATCCGCGTGGAGCCGGCACCTTCGGGCAGCATGCCGCATTCGTAGGGCGTATCCTTTACCTCATCGGTGTGCGCGCGCTTGCCGATCAGCTTGGAAACAATGAGATTTCCGGCAGCAAAAGCCACGGCCACGCCTAGCAGGATTAGCACTGGTAGATATTGGGCGAGTTGACTCTCCACGGGCTTTTTGTACGAGCCGCACGAGGCGACGTCCAGCGCAAATCATTTGTGGCTTGCGTTTTCCCACGAACTTTTCATGATGCGCCGCCCGTGGAATCCTTGGATAAAAATTCCGAAGAAGATCAGTTGACCCTGTTTATGGAGTGGCTGTTGGCCCACCGCACAGAGGTGGCAATAATCATTATTGGCGCGCTGGGTATCGGCATGATGGTCTACGTAAAAAAGGTGGACGCCGTGATGAAGGAAGAAACAGCCGCTGAAGATTTGCTGGCGGCAACGACGAGTGATTCTCAAGCGGCTTTTCAAGTGGCCAGCGTGAACCCAGATCAAATCCTGTCAGATCGCCTTAATTCCGTGGCAAAAAATCACAAAGGAACTCAAGCGGCCGATATCGCGGGGTTTTTGGCTGCCAGCGCGTTGTATGATGAACGCAAATACGAAGATGCGGCCAAGGCCTTTGAGGCGTTTCAAGGTACAGAAGCCGGACGCGGCCCATTGGCGGCAGCTGTGAAATTCGGCTTGGCTGCCGCCTTGGACGCCAGCGGAGACACAGCCAAAGCCAAGGAACATTACCAAAAAGTTTTGGATGAGCACGGCAAAACCGCAGAGGCTACTCAAGCACGGGTGGCACTCGCCAAATTGATTTTAACCCAAACTGAGCCGGACAAGGCGGCGGCTAAGAAATTGCTTTTGACCGCTTCGCAGGAAAGTCAGGCAGGCCGGATTTCGGGCTTTTGGGGAAGCGAAGCCGACCGTTTGCTGGCACCCTTGAATGTGGCGACTCCCGAGCCCTCCGAGGCGCCTCAGGAAGAAGCTCCAGAATCCAGCGAAGAATAAAGGCTCTGCCTAGTTCGTGAATAACCCCCGCTTGTCGAGGCGGAATTTTTTCGTTTCCCTACCGACACATCCGATTCCGGATGGTTATTAGGAGGATAATTAAATGGCCGAGGTTACAGGGCAACCGCCCGTTGAATATCAATCCGTTTCCGAACCTACTACAGAGCAATCAACTGCTTGGACTGAACAGGCACAGTGGGGCGAATCTCAGCGTGATACAGGTCCTGGCGTGGCTCAAACGTTAGTGGCTGAGTTCATCGGCACCTTCGCGTTGGTTGCTGTGGGGGTGACTACGTGGTACTGGATGTTTCCCGATCTTCTGGCTGTAGGATTGGCCAGCGGCCTGACGGTGGCCGTTTTGGTAACGGCTTTCAATCGGCTTGGGAGTGGCCAGTTTAATCCAGCCATTACGCTGGGGTTATTGCTTGGGGGACGCCTGCAAAAGTCTCGAGCCATGATGATTATTCCGGTTCAAATCATATCAGCAGTGTTGGCCTGTTTTGTTCTCTCCAATTTTCTTGGGGCAAATGAGAAGATGAACTGGATTAAGTCCGGCCCAATTAATGAAGAGACCGGGCAGGTAACCGCGACTATGAAATCGCCCCTTGAAGCGGCGACCCCGGGTGTGCCCGCCCGCTACGAGGTTCCCGAGCCGCTCGGTCAAGTGGCTCCACGCGAAGTGCCGAATTCCCAACGGGTCAGCGTGATTAAGGCGATCGTTATTGAAGTGATGCTTACTTTCTTCTGGGGACTGGCTCTGTTTGCTGGATTGCGTCGAGAAAATCGCCCGCTGGCTGGCTTGTTCGTTGGAGCGGCTGTGACGGTGGGAATCTTGAGTGCCGGCGTCTTGACCGAAGCCGTGATGAACCCCGTGCGCGCTTTTGGCC
>WTHG01000502.1 GCA_011523245.1 Verrucomicrobiales bacterium
GTTCAACGCCGCATTATCCTCGCGCCGCACATGGACGTGGTGCCTGCCGAAGCGAAACAGTTTAAGCCCACTATCAAAAACGGGCGGCTACACGGACGTGGCGCGTGCGATACCAAGGGTAGCATGTCCGCGTTTTTCCAATCGCTTTGTGACGTGGCCAAAAGTGGCCCGCGGCCGCAGCACACGGAGATCTTGTTTGTCGGCCTCGTGGATGAGGAATGCAATCAGGCCGGTTCGCGCAAATTTGCTCTGGCCGGCCCCAAAGGCGATCTCGCGATTGCCGGTGAACCCACGCTGCTGCAAACCGTCACGGCTCACAAGGGCGACCTTTGGTGGCGGCTGCACGCGCAAGGCAAGGCCGCGCACGGGGCCACCCCGCATCTTGGCAAGAACGCCGTGCACACCGTGGCCCGCGTGGTGGATGTGCTCGAAACTGAATACGCCGAGCAACTGCGCCAACGATCGCATCCCCTTCTCGGCAGTCCCACCTGCAATGTTGGCGTAATGCGCGGCGGCACGCAGCCCAACATCGTACCCGAAAGCGCATGGATCGATATCGATCGCCGCACATTGCCCGGCGAAACGGCCACCGGCATCTGGCGCGAGATTCGCACCTTGCTCAAACGCCACGGACTCAAGGTGGATTACACTGACCTTAAAGGTGTGGACAGCCCCGCGCTCGAAACGGATCCCAACCTGCCCTTGGTGCAGGAATTTCTCCGCGCCTCGCGTCGGCGCAAAACCCTTGGCGTGCATTATTTCACGGACGCCGCCCCCATTGCCAGCGGCGGCACCCCGGCCATTGTGTTTGGTCCCGGCAACATCGCCCAGGCCCACACCGCCGACGAATGGCTGGACCTCAAGCAACTCGATCAGGCCACCGCCATCGTCACGCGCTTTCTTCGCGCCCAGCCATGAGCGAGGACAGCAAAGCCAGTTTTCTGCGCCAAAGCGGCTGGATGGCCATCGCCACGGCCATCGGCGGAGCGGCATCGTTTGCCGCCCACATTTTCGCCAAAGACATGCCGAAGGATCAGTACGGCGGATTCACAGCGATGTTGCAACTGCTCAATCTCATCGCCATTCCGGCGATTGGTTTGCAGGCGGTGTTTGCGGTGAAAGCCGCGCAACGCAAAACTGAAGCCGATGACTTTCGCATGGCGCGCGAACAATGGGCCATCACCGTGGTGGTGCTGGTACTGGCCGCGGTGGTGTTCGTTGTGGCCCGCCTCAATGGCGACTCGCTGGTGAACGCCTTGAGTCTGCCTTCGTGGTGGGTGCTGGCGCTCACGCTGGGTGCCGGAGTATTCGCGCTGCTCATGCCTATGATGTTCGGTGTGTTGCAGGGACGGCAGAATTTTTTGTGGCTGGGCTGGGCGTTGTTGTCGCTGGGCGTGTTGCGGTTGGCGGCCATGGCGGGATTAATCCGAATCCACGAACAAACTGCCGTCAACGGGATGATCGCCGTGGCGGCGGGTTATGTGCTGGCCTTCGTCATCGCATTCAGCACGGCAAAGCTCCCACGCCTGGAGCCTGCCGAATGGCTTCCCTCGATCACGCGCATTGATTGGCGCGATTTGGCCAAACGGTTTCTGCCGCTGTCCATCGGCGGCGGCACAGTGATCTTCATGATGAGTGTGGACATGGTGGTGGTGCAGCGCTTTTTTGACGACGCGCAAACGGGTTATTATGCCGCCGCGGGAATGATTGGCCGCGCGCTGATTTTTTTTGTGGGCCCCATGGTGGCGGTAATGTTTCCAAAGATCGTTAAGAGCCACGTAGAGCAAAAGCCAACGGATGTGCTGCGATTCACCCTGCTGCTGACTGCCGGCCTTTGTGCGGTGGCAATCGTTTTGGGGGTAACTGTGCCGGACCTCCCATTGCGCATGGTCTATGACGATTCGTTTTTGAAAGCCACGCCACTCGTGCCCTGGTTCATCGCCGCCATGGCCCCGTTGGCGCTGACAGCGGTACTGGTGAACAACATTCTTGCCCGGTGCAAAACCAACAACGTGTACCTACTGCTGGGGGTGCCGGTGATTTATGGCGGTATGCTGTGTTATGCCGGGCCGCAAATCGCCGAGCAAACTGCCGACAGTTTCAATGTGCAGGCCCACATCACCATGGTCGGCCTGATCGGCATGGGCAACTTGTGTTTTCTTGCCTCGACGGTGATTCTTACTTGGGTGGTGAATCAGGAGGAGAAGCTTCTTCAGGCGCAGGCGCAGGCGACTGAGAATCCTTCGCCGGACGAGGCGGAGGCGCGTTGAGCCGGAGATACAGCCACGTTTCCAGCGGCCGCAATGGCCGCAGCCAATTATACAACGGCGAATGCACCAATCGCAGGCGCACCACGGAGAGAAACATCACCAGCGACACGCGCCACAAATTGGCGGTTACTTTGGAGCCCAGTTGATCCGTCCATTCAATGGGCACTTCCTTGATGGTGTAGCCCCGTTGCTTGAGCGACACGAGCAGGTTGACATCAAACGCCAGATCGGCGATGCGCAGGCTCTCAAGAATTTCCTCCAACGCTTCGCGTCGGACAAGCTTGGCAGGGCATTGGGTATCAGCGATGCCCAGCCAGAAGAGCAGCTCGACAATGGTGTGAAAGCCACGGCTGAACACGCGCCTTAATTTCGTTTGGCTTTGGTGCAACACGGAGCCGGGCAACCAGCGTGAGCCGATCACACAATCCGCCTCGCCGGCCGCGCAGCGCTTGATCAATTCGTGAAACGCCTTGGCGGGCGTGGCGCCATCGGCATCCACGTACCCGGTCAATACCGCCTCGGCTTCGGTCGCCTTTTTGAACCCCTCGATCAATGCGCCGCCCTTGCCAATCGGTGCCTCGAAATTAAGCGGCTCGATCTCGGGAAATTCTTTGGCCACTTCCTCCACAATACCCAGCGTGTTATCGCGGCAGCCGTTGAGCACCACGACCGCGCGGAAGTCGCCCTCGTAGTGTTTCCGAAAATACTCGGCATAATCGCGCAGAACGGGCCCGATGCGTTCCTCCTCATTGTAGGCGGGGATCAGCAGCAGCACGCTGGGTTGAGCTTGCGCGTCGGCCATCAGAGGAGGTTCACGGGGTCGATGTCGATGGTCAAGGTCACGTCATCCGGAAAACTCAGACCAGCAGCGATGACCGCTAAGTGCCGGCTCAATTCGCTCATGCGCCCGGTACGCAGCATGAGTTGATAACGGTAAAAGGTTTCGGCACGCAACAACGGCGCCGGAGCCGGACCGGCAAGCTGCAAATCGTCCAGTGTTTGGGTGAGCGGCTCGATTTGTTTTTTCACGTGCTCGGCGGAGAATGCCACTTTCTCCTCACTGCGCCCGCGTAACGTTAGCATGGCGGCCCGGGTGAAGGGAGGATAGCGCAACTGTTCGCGAAATTCCATCTCAGCCTCGAAGTAACCCTCGTAATCGTGTCGTCTCGAAAACTGAATAGCAGGATGCACCGGCGAAAAGGTCTGCACCACCACTTCGCCCTCCACCTCGCCGCGGCCCGCGCGACCGGCCACTTGCGTAAGCAGCTGAAAGGTGCGTTCGCCCGCACGGAAGTCCGCCAGATGCAAACCGGTATCCGCATACACGATGCCGACCAGGGTCACGCGCGGAAAGTGCAGACCCTTGGCGATCATTTGCGTGCCAACGAGGATGTCGATTTTGCCACGGCGAAAATCGCCTAGGATGCGGCGATAATCGTCTTTGCGCTTAAGTGCATCCGAGTCCATACGGGTGACATTGGCATTCGGAAATAATTTTCGCAGCACATCCTCTACCTTCTCTGTCCCCATACCATGAAAGCGGATCTTGGGTGAGCCACAGCCTTCGCTCGGGCAACGTCGTGGCGCCGGAGCACCATACCCGCACACATGACAACGCAGAAATTGTTCGCGCCGATGATAGGTCAAAGATAAACTACAGTCTGGACATTCGGCTACATAACCACAATCCGGACATTGCATAGAGGTAGCAAAGCCGCGTCGGTTGAGGAACAGAATCGTTTGCTCGCCCTGTTCTAGTCGATTGTGGATCGCCTCCTTGAGCCGTTGCGAAAAAATAGGCGGCCCCTGATCGCCCTTAGACTTTTCCGTGCGCATATCCTGCACGCGCACCAGCGGCATCTGCTTCTGATCAGCCCGGGACGGCATTTCAAGTAGCTTGTAACGACCGCGTTTGGCATTATGGTAGCTCTCCATCGAGGGCGTGGCTGAGCCAAGCACCACCGTGGCCCCCTCGCGCTGACCGCGCACCACAGCCACATCGCGCGCATGGTAACGGGGCGCTTCCTCCTGTTTGTAGGAAGGCTCGTGTTCCTCATCTACAATGATCAATCCCAGCGGCTCCACCGGCGCAAAAATTGCCGACCGCGCCCCGATCACAATCTTCGCGCGTCCCTGCCGGATCTTATGCCATTCATCGTGCCGTTCGCCGGCCGAGAGATGACTGTGCAACACGGCCACCAGCGTCTTGAGTGGACCTGAGCTGAATCGCGCTTTAAACCGCTCCACGGTCTGCGGCGTCAGCGAAATCTCTGGCACCAGCACAATCGCTCCCTTGCCCTGCTCTAATGCTGCCGCAATTGCCTGCAAATACACCTCTGTTTTTCCGCTGCCGGTGACACCGTGCAGGAGAAAATAGTTTCCCGGTTGATCGTTAATCGCCTCCAGCGCTTCCGCCTGTTCGGGGTTGAGCGTCAGGGGTTGGGTCGGCACGATCTCCTCATTGGCATAGGGGTCACGCTCAGAAATCTGCGGGGCGATCTCAATCAGGCCCTTGTCCTCAAGCTTGCGGACGGTCGGAGCGGTGGTGCCTGTGATTTGCAACAGCTCCTGCAATGGCAGCGAGCGGTTTTCCTCAATCACCTGATACACCTCCAGCTGGCGCTTGGTCAATTCACTCACGCCATCATCGCCCGGCAACAGCCGCACATGCAGGCGTTCGCGCCAGCCTTCCTGCTCCTTGCGCACGGCATCGGGCAACACACTCTTAAGAGCGGTTTCCGGTGCACAGCAATAATACTCGGCAATCCATCGCGCCAATTCCAGCACCCGCGGCGTCACCAGCGACTGCGCGCCAATGATTTTGGCGATGGGTTTGAGCGAATCATGATCCGATTGCTCGGCCAAACCGGTCACGCACCCGAGCACCTGCCGTCGGCCGAAGGGCACCTTTACCCGCGTGCCGACCTCCACCCGACCCTCCATTTCGGGCGGGATGAGGTAATCAAACTCCCGGCGCAGGGCGATCTCCAATGTCACACGCGCAACCACGCCCCACCCTCGCGACTCTACGCACACCGTTAAAGGTTAATGAATTAACAGGCCTCGACGTCTCGCAAGGCTTCGCCTAAAACGGGCAGGTGAAGCTTAAGTACGCGCTCATCGCCGCCGTGTTTGCTGCCATCAATGTCGGCGGCTGGTGGTGGTGGCGAGCCTATCAGCTCGATCATAGTCAGGATGAAGTAATCATTGCCGCCGCATCCATCTATGACATGGATCCCGCACTCATCAAGGCGGTGATCTGGCGCGAAAGCCGGTTTAACCCCAATGCCCGGGGGGCCGCCGGTGAACTGGGCTTGATGCAAATTCGCGATGCGGCCGCAAACGAATGGGCGGAATCCGCCGGCATCGAAAACTTCCAACACGGACATTTGGTCAGCGCCAAAAGCAACGTCCTCGCCGGCACCTGGTATCTCAAGCGGGCCATGAGCCGCTATTCGGATACCGATGACCCTGTGGCATACGGGCTCGCCGAATACAATGCCGGGCGCTCAAATGTGTTGAAGTGGAAAAAGGACGAGGCAGACACCAACGGCACTGCGTTCATTGAAGCGATTGGTTTTCCGTCCACCAAAGATTACGTTACGGCCATCAAGGCGCGGCGGGAAAAATACCGGTCGATCGAAAAGCGCTCACCTTAATCGGTGGTCAACGCCATCATTCGCTCCTGAATCTGCCGCCGCGCGGCTTCCCTTTCCACTTCGTCTCCTTTTCGATCCACCCAAATCGGTTCGCCCATCCGGATGTCGCATCGTGCCAAGGGCAACGGCACTTGAAAGCCATCCCAACTGCCCAAAACTTTTTTGGAATGAATTTGCGCGGACATCGGCACAACCGGCAAGCCGGTGAGTTGAGCCAACATCACGACCCCTTCCTGCACTTCATATTTAGGCCCACGCGGGCCGTCCGGAGTGATGGCCACATCGTACCCACGCCGCGTTCGGTTAACCAATTCCTTTAGTGCCTGTCCTCCGCGACGGCTACTGGATCCACGTACCGATTCCACCCCGTGATGATCCATCAAACGCGACAATAAAGCTCCATCTTTACTGGCACTGATGAGAGCAACCAAACGGCGTTGTGGATGGCGGGCGAGAAAATATTTCCGGTAGCTCGGCAGCGACAGAATCAAGCGGTTATGCCATAGCGCAAAGATTACCGGCGATTGGCCGATCGCAGACAGATGATTCTCCGGATCTTCCCAACGCAAGCGCAGGGTAGCCGATAGCGTGCGCAGAAACCCGTACCCCATCGCCGCCGCCAGTTCACCGTGCCAGCGAAGCGATTGCGGGACGACCACGCCTGAAGTTGGCGAGGACGGATTCATTTGCCTTTCTGCAACGCCGCCCGTACGAGTTCATCCACCGGCTTATCCGGCCCGAGCATGGCGATGGCCGCGCGGATGGCTTCCTGCGCATCCTTGGGTTTACTGCCCAGAGCCTCCAGCGCGGCAATGGCATCGGCTGCCTTTTGATCATCCGAACCGGCGGCCGGTTCCTTGCCCGGAATTAGGGCTGCCTCGTCGCCGAGTTTGTCCTTCAACTCCACCACGATGCGTTCGGCGGTTTTCTTACCGACTCCGTTGATGCCCGAGAGCGCCTTGACATCACCATTCGCCACCGCCGCCCTGAAGGATAATGGCGTGGTGCCACTCAAAACATTGAGTGCGATCTTCGGCCCAATACCACTCACGTGGCGGATGAGTTGACGAAACAAATCGCGCTCCGTCTCCGTGCTGAACCCATACAGCACATGTGCATCATCGCGAATAGCCAAATGCGTGAGCAGGGTCACCTCGCTTCCGGGTGCCGGGAGTTGATCGAAGGATGAGAGTGGAATGAGCACCTCATAGCCCACGCCATTCACATCAAGGACCACCTGCGTGGGTAGGGCTTCGGTCAGTTGACCTCTGAGAAATGCAATCATGCGCGTGCGTTATATTTTTTGGGAGGGGTCGATGGCAAAACGTTTATTCAAATGCGCATAAGTGAGGGCCAGAGCCAGCGCATCGGCCGCATCCGGCGCGGGCAGTTCCTCCAGCGCGAGCATCCGCTGCACCATTTTGGCCACGGCCAGTTTCTGGGCGTTGCCGTAGCCGACGATCGACTGCTTCACCTTGCGCGGGGCAATTTCGAAAATCTCCAATCCACTCTCGGCCACCGCCGCCATAGCCGCGCCGCGAGCCTCACCCATGATCAGCGCGGTCTTTACGTTCTGAGCGAAAAACAACCCTTCAATCGCGCACACCGTCGGCGCATACTGGCTGATCGTCTCCCGCAAGGTGCGGGTGATGGCCACCAAACATTCGCTACGGCTCCATTTGGCGGGACATTTGATCGTGCCCTGATCCAGCGTGGTCGGCACATCGCCGCCCAGTTTTACCACGCCATAACCGGTACCGCGCAATGAGGGATCGACTCCCAGAAGAATTGTGTGAGCAGGCGTTTCGGCATTCTTTTCCGGTGTGCCGGCCGGTTTACGGCCCTGCACACGCTCCTGCATCTCCTCAAATTGGCGGGCGGAAATTCCCACGCGCCCATCTTCAGCAGAGCGGGCGTTCGCTCAAGCTAATTCGCTTCCCCACCGCCGCTCTTACCCAGCAAGGATTGCTTATGGCGGGCCACATATTCCTCCACGTAAAGGAGATTATCCCCCGCACGCTTGGCCACCGTAAGCAGCGTTTCCATACTTGAAACTTCCTCCAGCTGTTCAGCCACAAAATAGTTCAGCATGTTTTGGGTGATGTGATCCCCCTCAGAGATGGCGAGATTCACTAGGCTGTTTATCTGTTGGGTGACACGCTGCTCCGATTCTAGCGACAACCCTATCGCGTCGCAGGCATCGCTAAACTCCGCACGCGGCGCGGGGATTGCCGGAATCTTCAAAGCCCCACCCGCATCGGTCACGTATTTCACAAACCGCATCGCGTGATCGCGTTCCTCCGTGGATTGTTGGTGAAACAAGTCCGCCAACTCAGTAAGCCCTTCTGTCTCAAAATAAGCGGCAATCGCCACGTACTGCAGCGAGGCAGAAAATTCATAACCGATCTGTTCGTTGAGTGCGTCGTTAACCTTTTGTCCAATCAGCATGTCAAGAGTATAGCACAGTCGTCACCGAGTGAAAATGTCGTGATGTGAAAAAACACATTACAAATGCTAACGAGACTCAATCCCGTTTTTGGCGAGAGAATTCCTGGTGCGTTATTCGGTTTCGGCTGCCGGCGGCGTTTTCTTTTTGGACCAGTTCAAGCTTTCCTGTTGCGCCACCGTCAGTAATCAACGGCCTTGCTTCGGCAACACCCCACACTTCATCAACGCCAACAGCGGATAGGCTGTACCACTGTAGGTGATGTAATGGGCCTTGTCGGTGTTCAATGAACGGGTCCACCAGCGGCCGCTTTCGCGTTGATTGGCGAGGAGCCATTGGATGCCTTTTTGTAGGCGAGGATCGTTGTCCGGCACGCCGGCTTCGCGTAGCACCAAAACGGCCAAACCGGTCATGTGACCATCGCTGGGCGGGTTTTTGAATTCCGGTTCAGCCCGTAGTTTGGCAGCACGATTACCCCGCCCCCATTTTTCCGGTGCGGAAAAGGTGCGAAGCGACCAGCCACCGTCCTTACGTTGATGTTGCCATAATAACTCAACCAACTCAGATCGCCTTTGAGCAGACAATAAATCTTTCATGCGCGTGGAAGCCCAAAGCAACACCACGCTGCCATAGTCATTGGGCGGGGCAGTTTCGCGCAGATATTTTTGTAAGGCAGCCACGCTCGCTTTGGTTTCTTCATCCTTCAAGCCGGCCAGCCATCCCGGAGCAGTAGCTACTGCCATGGCTGCCACAGTCGCTTCCTGAAAAGCACTGGATTCCAGAGGAGGCCAGCAATCTAACGAACCCCACGTTCCAGTTTTTTGCTGGATACCAAACATTAATTTGAGCGCAGCTTTTGTTTCTGCTGAAAGTTTTTTGGTCACATGCAGATCCCATTCAGCCAAACCGGCAGCGATATAAATCACTTGGGCAGGCTTCGTCCCTTTATTCAAATCAGCAACTTTCTGTTTTCTAAATTCCGCAAGCTCACCAGTAAGCAACTCATGAATCTCTTGGGAGGGTTTACCAAGGATCGGAGTCAACTCAGGGCGAATCTGCATATACGTGCCGGTAGTATGGCAGGTGACGCATCCTTGTTTACGTGTCCATGCGGCTGCACCCTGTTCGAGATACTGATCTGCCTTTTCGAGCGAGAATTGTTTGAGCACCGTTTCTTCCGCACTGGCCGCCGCCACAATAATTTCCCCTGATTGATACTGAGGCGAGGCCGCAAAGAGTGCTGGAGCAACAAACAGGAACAGGATTTTTTTCATGCGAGTATTTCGTGAGCCACGTGGCCGAAGACGTCGGTTAATCGGAAGTCGCGGCCGGCGTGGCGGTAGGTGAGTTTTTCGTGATCGATGCCGAGCAAATGCAACAGCGTGGCGTGCACGTCGTGGATATGCATCTTGTCGCGCTCGGCGTAGAAGCCGTAGTCGTCGGTGGCACCATGCGCGAAGCCGCCTTTCACGCCGGCGCCGGCCATCCACATGGTAAAGCCCCACGGGTTATGGTCGCGGCCATCCATGCCGGCGCCCTGCACGGTGGGGGTGCGGCCGAATTCACCGCTCCACAGCACGAGTGTGTCGTCGAGCAGCCCACGAGCCTTGAGGTCGGTGAGCAGACCGGCGATGGGTTTATCGACCTCGGAGGCTTTTTCGGTGTGGCCTTTTTTGAGGTTGCCGTGTTGATCCCATTGCACCTTGCTGTCGCTGTGGGAAACCTGCACGAAACGCACGCCGCGCTCGGCAAAGCGGCGGGCCATCAGGCATTGGCGGCCGAAATCCTCGGTGACGGCGTTGTCCATTCCATAAAGTTTTCGGGTCGCCTCGGTCTCGCCGGTGATGTCCTGAATCTCGGGCATCGAGGTTTGCATGCGGTAGGCCAGCTCAAAGGAATTAATGCGGCTCTCGAGCACGGGGTTGGGCGTATCGGCGAGGTGATCCTGATTGAGTTGCTTGAGGAAATCGAGCTGCGCGCGTTGCTGGCCGTCGGTCCACTTGGGATTCTTGATATGATGCACCTTGGCATCCTTGGCCTTGAGACTGGCATTGCCGATGGGCGTGCCGCCGTAGTGTGCGGGCAGAAAGGCGCTGCCCCAATTGTTGAGGCCGCCGTGCGCGAGCGTGGGGCAAATGGTGACAAAGGACGGCAGGTTTTCATTTTCCGTGCCGAGCCCGTAGCCGACCCACGCGCCCATGCTGGGCCGCACGAAGTTGTCCGCACCGGTGTGCAGCTTGAGCAACGCGCCGCCGTGGGCGGGGTTGGTGCCGTGGGCGCCGTGGATGAAACAAATGTCATCCACATGCCGCGCGACATTGGGAAACAGCTCGCTGACTTTGTGTCCGCTCTGACCGTACGGCTTGAACTTCCACGGCGAGGCAAGGAGATTGCCGGTCTTGGCAAAGGTCACCTTCGGTTTGGCAAACGGCAGCGGCTTGCCGTGGTCGCGCTGAAGCAGCGGTTTGTACTCGAAGGTGTCCATGTGCGCCGGGCCGCCTTTCATGAACAGGAAAATGACGCGCTTGGCTCGCGGCCGAAAATGCGGACGCTTGGCCGCCAGCGGGTTCTCCGCCTGCAACATAGAGGTCAACGCCAACGAGCCAAAGCCGAGGGCGGACTGTTTAAGCATGTCGCGGCGGGT
>WTHG01000382.1 GCA_011523245.1 Verrucomicrobiales bacterium
AAGGTCAAGGACAAGGTCAGGGACAAGGTCAGGGACAAGGTCAGGGACAAGGTCAGGGACAAGGTCAAGGACAGGGTCAAGGACAGGGTCAAGGTCAGGGACAAGGCCAACAACAAGGCCAAGGACAAGGCCAAGGCCAAGGCCAGCAAGGCCAGCAAGGTCAAGGTGGTCAACAAGGCCAGCAAGGCCAGGCAGGTCAGCAAGGTCAGCAAGGTCAAGGTGGTCAACAAGGTCAACAAGGTCAAGGCGGTCAGCAAGGTCAGCAGCAAGATAACGGCCAAGGTCAACAGAACCAAGGCGGCGATCAAGCAGGTCAGCAAGGTCAGCAAAGCGGTCAAGATCAAAATGGACAAAATCAAAATGGACAAAACCAACAACAACAAGGTCAAACCCAAAACGGCCAACAAGGTCAGCAGGGTCAACAAAGCCAACAACAGCAAGGCCAACAACTGGATAACCAGAACGACAACGACAATGATGGAGATGGAATCCCCGATGTTCTTGACAACGATGATGACAATGACGGCATAGTCGACGATTTGGATAGCAATCCAAACGATCATGACAATGACGGAATCGATGACGCTGAAGATAACGACGATGACGGCGATGGCATCAATGATGAAGATGAAACAACAGACGGTAACGACAATACAAACATCTACGATCATGACAACGATGGCATTTCAGACAACGTCGACCTTGATATCGATAATGATGGTATCGACAATCGTAATGATTGGGAAGATGTCAACGGAAACGGTGTCATGGACGCAGGCGAAGACCGATCTCGTGATCATGACAATGACGGCTTGAACGACATTGATGATGATGATGACGACAACGACGGTATTTTGGATGTTGATGACTATGTGTCTCACATGTTTGATAACTACCGATATGACCATGACAACGACGGTATTTGGGACGCAACCGATACCGACGATGACAACGATGGTCTTTCAGATTGGTTTGAGAACAATGATGGAAACCCGTTGACTGGTCAATTCGATCACGATAATGATAACATGGAAGATCATCTTGATGACGACGATGATAACGACGGCATCGAGGACATCCTTGAACAACTTTGAGTGAACGTTACAATAATGCGTATAAACCGATAATGGTATACCGATTCTTTCGGGGGTTCGCCCCCGAAAGGATCCTCATGATGATACTCCTTTCCTCCTGTGATATTTTTCCTACAAAACTCACAGTTCTTTTGATATACCAAGCCACGTTTTCTCGTATAGGTGAGATGAAATGCTAAGCTCAAGGCAATTTTCAGAATACATGGATCAACATAAGAAACAAACTTTGTCTCTTTTCATGGTGATGATTATGATCGTCACCTCGCTATTGACATATACCGTAGCAATCAGCGAGAATATTGAGCCTGAAACAAGCATCGTAGACGAAGAGCGAATGTCATACACTTCCATGCAATTAACTCAACAAGGACAGGGCCAACTAACGCCGCAAGAAATTATGCTCATGCGCCCCGATGATCATCCTGCTGCATGGGATATCATGTGGAACGATCCAGCTGTAATGCAAGGCAAAGTAATCGACTATGCTGCACTCGATTTGGACCTCCCTCTCATTTACGGGCTTGCTGAGGAGCCAAGAAGGACCGATCACGATAATGATGGAATCGATGATCTCAATGATAATGATGACGATAATGATGGTATCCTCGACCTTCTCGAGCGATTTGACGGATGTTTTGGAACAGATCCCTACGATCATGACAATGACGGTCTGTTGGATCATCTAGATTATGATGATGATAACGATGGAATTCTTGAGGGCCCGATTGATTACACAAGACCCGGTCAAACCACGGATAGTGATAATGACGGATATCCTGATGAGGACCCAATGAATGTATCCATGGACAGGTATGTTGTCCCCTCAACCATTCATCCATTGACTAACCAACCAGTCGGTCCAAATTATCGCGTAGATCAACTACCTTTCGATCATGACAATGATGGCGTACCCGATGAAGACACCGATGGTAGTGCATCGGGGAGCTACGATGAAGATGATGATAATGACGGACGTATTGACCAATTCAAGTGGCCATGTGATTTTGATGGTGATGGCGCACAGGATTATTTTGATGATGATGATGACAACGATGGCATTTTTGATGTAGATGATGAGCATCCATATGATGCAACACTTTCAGACGACATTTCCTCGACAGCATCCTTGTATTCAGCTGCAATTGTTTGGAGTTTCTCAGATTATCGTGATTTCTCAGCGGGAATTAATTTTGTTCAAATGGAAGCAGACCGAGTAGATGCTGCTGACACCTTTGATTGGGCCGGCGGTGCAAATGGTGATGGAGCAAGCGGAACACCTGCCTTCGATACAATTGTTGACGGAGATTTAGACAATGATGGAAGTCCTAATTTCTTAGACCCAGATAATGATAATGATGAAACTCCAGATAGTGCCGATAATGATGATGATAACGATGGTTTATTGGATATGTGGGACCCTGATGATGACAACGATGGAATCCCTGACGTTTGCTGGAATGTTGATAACAACCTCGACGGCTTAAATGATTACACAAGACTAAATCAGACCCCATACCAAATTCCAGGAAAAGATGGTGATGGTGACGGAAATATCGATTGTGAAATCGATTATGATCAAGATTTAGATGATGACCGCTGGCGAGCGTTTGATCAAAATTACAACGGCATTTGGGATTGGAAAGATCCAGACATGGGAGGTACGCTATTCCCTGATGATGAAGCAAGTACCAACCAACAGGGATTGAATTTCTCATATGATATGGAC
>WTHG01000506.1 GCA_011523245.1 Verrucomicrobiales bacterium
CCGTACATGAACAGAAAAATCACGTGCTTGGCCTTGGCCGGCAGCGGCGGGTTCTTGGGCTTGAGCGGATTATCCCACGGTGTTTGGCCGTCAGCCGCGTGCGCCTGATTTGCCAGGAAACCGTCCTGCGCCATCATGCCGGTAAGGGCGAGCGAGGTGAAGCCACCACCCACCTGATGCAAAAATTCACGCCGCGAAGTTTGCCCGCAAAACGTGTTCATCGGTTTTTCAATATTCGCCATAAGCCTGTTTCAATATAAAGGATTGTTGATGTTTAGTCGAGATAGACAAATTCGTTTAAGTTCAGCACCAGCAGGCAGAAACGCTGAAGGGCCTGATTGGCATCCATCCCGCCCTGCTGGAAGGTGTTAATGAGTTTCACGCCATCGGAAATATCCGCATCGGTTGCCGGCCGGCTGGTGGCCAACTCGATGGCGCGACTCACCTGTTCAGATATTTTCTGAGAATCACCCTGCAAACGCGTGGCCAGCACTTCAGCGGAGTCGTTGAGAAATTTGCTGTTGAGCATGGTCAATGTTTGAGTTGGCACGGTGGTGACGAAGCGCACATCGCAGGTGTTATCCGTATCCGCCCAATCAAACGAAGCCAAGAACGGCTCGTGTAGAGAGCGTTTCACAAAGATGTACACGCTGCGTCGGGCGGCGTCCTCCTTAGAACTGCGTCCCCAAGCGGCACCGGGGCGCGAGGCCGTGCGAGCCACTTCGGCGGGAATCTCCGTGTAAATGCTGGGCCCGCCCATCTTGAGGTTCAGCTGGCCTGTGAGGTTCAAGATGGAATCCCGAATCTCCTCGGCGGCCAGACGTCGCATATCAAACCGCCACAGCAGATCATTATTTGGATCCGCCTTCAATCCGGCGGTCTGGCCGACGGACGACATCTGGTACGTACGGCTCATCATGATGAGCTTGTGCATACGCTTGAGCGTCCAGCCGCCCTCGATCAATTCAGCGGCCAGCCAGTTGAGAAGTTTCGGGTGCGTCGGTTCATCACCAATGAACCCAAAATTGTTCGAGCTGCGCACGATGCCCCGGCCAAAGTGATGCTGCCACAGGCGATTGGCCATCACCTTGGCGGTCATGGGATTCTTCGGACTGGCAATCCACTCGGCGAGTACGCGGCGCTTGCCGCTGGTTTGATTGCCGTTGCCGTACCCCTCGGGAATATTCGCCTCAGGAGCTCCAAGGATCTGTGGGAATGCCGGGTTTACTTCCTCGCCCTGCAGTTGAGGATTTCCGCGGGCCAAAACCCATGTCTTCTGACGCCCCCGTTCGGCGACAGCCATGGCGAACTCTTCTTTAACCTCAATTTTCTGCTGCTCAAGCGTAACCAGCTGTTGATTCAATTTGTTATATTCAGCAAGTTTTTGATCTCCCAAAATCTCCTTCCCGTGGAGACGGGCCAGCACGGGCACTGGGGTAATGTTATAATCAACGAGTAAACCCGCATCGATGTACTGTCCGCCCGAAGTTTGTTTGCAGTGAATCGCTATGGTGTTACGGCCCGTTTGTAAAACATCAAGCGAGGCCTCAGTAATGTCTACATCTACGTATCTTCCGACATGGCCGGTAAACTTCCTGATTTGCTTGCCGTTAAGATAGACTTCTGCATCCTCATCATGATGAATGCGCAAGGTTAGTTTGCCAGGGATTTCAACCAAGCGGAAATCTTTCCGCAACCAAATGTCACTGGTTTTCCATTCTGTACGAACGATGCTACCCGGCGTGCCTTTGACGCCAAACCCCGACCAATCTTTACTCCACTCACGATCGTCGTAAGCAATTTCAAACCAGTTATCCCCGGGCTTTTTAGTGGTGTATTCCCATATCTGCCCCTTACCGCGGGAGGCATCCGGCAACGCGTATGGGTTGGTGAGCTTTTTCTGATCCTTATCATCCGCTCGATCTAGAATCGTCGGGTTGGTCTTGGCGAAGCCGTCAATTAAAGCTTCCTCATAAGGCAGTAGCTGTTCACGAATCCGGCTAATGGCTTTCTGTTGTTCGGCACGCTGTTGCTCCATTTGCGCTTTGGATTTGGGGTCCGTTATCGGCACATGATTCGTGCCCCCCTTGCCGTGCGGAGAGATGTCACTGAAAAATGAAAGGAACGTGTAGTAGTCCTTTTGCGGGATTGGATCTATCTTGTGATCGTGACAGCGCGCGCAACCAACGGTCATACCCAGAAAAGTTTCGCTGGCGGTCCGCAGAATGTCGTCGAGATAATCGTAACGTGCCAGCGGGCGATCGGCCGGCTCGTCATCCCAAATGCCCAATCGATAAAAACCGGTGGCGGTAATCGAATCGCCGTCCTTATCCGGCAACTCGTCGCCGGCCAGTTGCTCCTTAATGAACCGATCATACGGCTTGTCTTCATTGAAGGCGCGAATGATATAGTCGCGGTATTTCCAAATGAGATCCTTGCGGCTGTCGCGTTCGTAGCCATTAGTCTCGGCAAAGCGCACGAGATCCAGCCAATGACGGCCCCACTTTTCGCCGTACTGCGGGCGTGCTAGCAGATTATCGATCACCTTCTCGAAGGCGTTGGGCGATTGATCACTCACGAATGCCTGCACCTCCTTCGGTGTGGGCGGCAGTCCGATTAGATCGTAATAAGCACGGCGTATTAGTTGGCGTTTGTCAGCCGGTCCGTTAGGGCTAAGCTTTGCCCGAGTGAGGCGTTCATGTACAAATGCGTCGATGGCGTTAGCACTCCAGGCCTTGTCGGTCACCTTGGGCACTGCTGGACGCTTAATGGATTGATAGGCCCAATAGGCGCGGGTGCGGTCGTTGACCTGTGTGT
>WTHG01000052.1 GCA_011523245.1 Verrucomicrobiales bacterium
AATCAGCGTTATCCACAGAAAACATGCGAATTTCATGGGGTCAAATTACCACCGGCACGCATCCGGAACCAGCGCCCTTTTGGGGGAACGTCGAATTTCCGTGGCATAGACAGCCAATGTCCTAGTGGCGCCGATACGCTGTTGCCATCATGAATGACACATTGATGTTTCCTTTGGTGCCCGCGGGCTTGGTGATGGTGGGGATGGCGTTGTTATTGGCCGGCCCGTGGCCGGTGGGGTTGCCCGTGCTGGTGGCGGGCACCGGCGAATTGGTCGGGGCATTGTTCGCCGGTTGACAAGACGGGTGCATCGGCCTTGAATCGGCGCGATGAAACCCCTTGTTTCTTTCACCCGATTGGTGTCGGCGCTATGCGCGCTGGTGTTTGTGGGCACGGTTTCCGCGGAACTACCGCAGTTGAAACTGGTGAATGCCTATCCCAACCTCAAACTCCAACGCCCTCTGTGGCTGGAGCAGCTGCCCGACGGCCGAATGTTCGTGATGGAACAGCGCGGTACTATCCTCGAGCTGCCCAAGAACGCCAAGGGCGATCAGACCAAAGTGCTCTTTGATATTTCCGCGCGCAAGCCGTACGTGAAGGATGAGGAAGGCCTGCTCGGCATGGCGTTCCATCCGCAGTTCAAGGCCAACGGCAAACTGTACGTGTTCTATTCCGCGCACGAACCACTGCGCAGCATTGTGAGTGAATTCAAGGTGGGCAATAACGGTAAGGTGGATCTCGCCACCGAGCGCAAGCTGCTCACCATTGAACGGCCGTTTTGGAATCATGACGGCGGCTGCATCCTCTTTGGCCCGGACGGCAAGCTGTACATCACGCACGGCGACGGCGGCAAACGCGAGGATCCCTTCGACAACGCGCAAAACCTCGGTACGCTGCTGGGCACTATCATGCGCATTGACGTCGACAAACCGACGGCCGCGCGGCCCTATGGCATTCCCAAGGACAACCCGTTTGTTGGCCGTAAAGGAGCCCGTCCGGAGATCTGGGCGTACGGATTGCGCAATGTGTGGCGCATGAGCTTCGATAGTGAGAACGGCGATTTTTGGGCCGCTGATGTGGGCCAGGATTTCTGGGAGGAAGTGAACCTGATCGTGAAAGGTGGCAACTACGGCTGGCGTCCGCGCGAAGGCTTCCACGAAAGTGCCGCGAAGGCCGGAGGCGTGTTGAGCACAAAATTCAAGCAACCGGAGAAGTTCATTGATCCCGTGATCGAGTACCCGCATTCGCCAGCCGGTGCCGCCAAATCGAAGTTCAACAAACATGGCCATGGCCTTAGCATCACTGGCGGCTACGTGTATCGCGGCAAAAAGATTCCCGCGCTGCGAGGCGCCTATGTGTATGGTGATTACAAGACCGGTACCGTGTGGGCCTTCCGTCAGAGTGGCGGCAAGGTGACCGAGTACGGTCAGGTGATTGCCCCGAACCCGATCCGGTTCATCGCCAGCTTTGGTGAGGATAACGCCGGCGAGCAGTACCTGCTCGGATTCGAGGGGCGTGGTCGCATCTATCGCCTTGAAGCCAAGTAAGCTCTGGCACTATCAAATTCCACAAGACGGGCTCCGGCCCGTTTTTTTGTGCGGAAAGTGCTATCGAGTGCGGGCCGTGGGTTTGGAGGATCGGCCAACGGGGCGGACTTGTGTCCCCTTTTGTTCTCCATGGCCGAGTTCGGTTTTGGCTCTATTGGCCAGAGTGCGGAGGCGTTGGGTAACGGCAGGTTGTTGATCGATAAGATTATGTTGCTCCGCCATATCAGCCTTCAGGTCAAAAAGCTTGGGGGTATCGCCTAATGTGAGCTTCCAGCGGTGATCGCGGACGGCTTGGAGGGTGTGGGTGTGGTAGTAGAAAAAATGATCATGGGGAGACTTGGCGTTGCGAGGACTCCAGGTGGGCCAGATATTTTTGCCGTCGCGCTGGCGTTTGGGTAGTGCCGCGCCGGCGAGCTCGGCGAAGGTGGGGTGGAGGTCCATGAGCGAGGAGAGTTCATCACTTACGCTGCCGGCGGGGATGAAGCCGGGCCAGCGGACGATGGCGGGCACGCGCATGCCGCCCTCCGCAGTGGTGTAGCTCCAGCCGCCCAGCGGCCCGTTGCTGCCCTGCGGCGGGTTGCGGCGCGGGGCGCCGTTGTCGCTGGTCCAGATGACCAGAGTGCGTTCGTCGATGTTGTGTTTTTTTAACGCGGCGAAAATCTGGCCGGCGGCCCAATCGAGTTCCTCCACCGCATCGCCCCACGCGCCGTTTTTGGATTGGCCGCGAAATGCCTCGCTGGCAAACGGCTGGCGCGAGCTGCCGGGCATGTTGTGCGGCAGGTAGAGGAAGAACGGCTTGTCTTTGTTGGCGGCGATGAATTTGAGCGCGGCGGCGGTTTCGCGCTGGGTCATGAGATTGCGATTGGCGGGTGCCTCGATGACTTTCTCATTCTCCATCCACGGCAAGGCCGGCCATTGATTACCACGCAGGCGTTCGCCAATGCGCTGGCCGGTGGCGTGTGTCATGTCATCGCTGTACGGCAGGCCGAGGAAAGTGTCGAACCCCTGCCGCGTGGGCAGAAATTTTTGTTGGTCGCCCAGATGCCATTTGCCGATGCACGCCGTTGCGTAGCCGGTCTTTTTCAAAACCTCGGCGATGGTAATTTCATTTGGATGCAGTCCATTCGGCGACACGGGCCGGAGCACGTGGCCGTCCTCGGGCGTCCAGTCCAGACCCACGCGGCGCGGATAGCAGCCGGTCATCAACGCCGCTCGGCTCGGGGTGCACACGCCACTGGCGCTGTAAAAACTCGTGAGCTTGCGCCCTTCC
>WTHG01000005.1 GCA_011523245.1 Verrucomicrobiales bacterium
CTCTCAAGCAGCGTGCTCGCCCGTGGCTCAATCATCGCATGCCGGCGTTTCCGGCGCGGGCTAAGGAATTGGCCGCCGGACTGGCTATGGCCCATGGCCACGCCCCAGTGACGCCCGAGGAGAAAGACCCGGTGAATGCGCAACTGGCCGAGACCGGCCGCGCGTTGGTGGGTGTGGATGGCGGATTTTCCTGTGTGGCCTGTCACGGGGTGAAAAACCGCGACCCGTTGCAGGTGTTTGAAGCCCAAGGCGTGAACTTCTCCCGTGTGGAAGAGCGTTTGCACCCCGAATATTTCCTGCGTTGGATGCTTGATCCACTGCGGGTTGATCCGCAGACGCGGATGCCTGATTATTTTGACGACGATGCCCGTAGCGTGCTCGTGGATGTGCTGGAAGGCGACGCCAAGAAGCAGATCGAGGCCATCCGCCAGTATCTACGCCAAGGCAAGGACATGAAGATTCCCGTCATGCAATAAGGGCGGCGGTAGTTACTTATTTAAAATGAAAATAACCAATACACTCCTGTTGAGTGCCTTCTTAGGCACGTTGGCTCTTTCGGCTCAGGCCGGCGAGAAATGGACCGTTCTATTTGACGGTAAAAAAGTAAGCGGATTGCGCGGCTACGGTCAGAAGACGATGACCGAAAGTTGGGCGGTAAAGGATGGAACATTGAAGACCGTGCCCGGAGCAAAAAATAAGCGTGACCTGATCACTACAGCGAGCTTCACCGATTTTGAATTCGAGTGTGAATGGAAGGTATCCCCCGGAGGTAATAGCGGCATCATGTATCGGGTGAAGGAAACCAATCGGCCAGCTTACTTCACTGGCCCTGAAATGCAGGTGTTGGATGACGAGAAACATCCTGATGGTCACCGCAATTTCCCCAAACGCACGGCGGGTTCCTTGTACGACATGTACGGCAAGGGCATGAAGAATAAGGAGTACAACAAGGCCGGCCAATGGAATAAGGCGCGCATCGTGATCAAGGACAATGTGGTGCAGCATTATCTGAACGGCACCAAGATCATCGAATACAAGTGGGGTAGTGATGAGGTGAAGGCGATGATCGCCAATAGCAAATTCAAGACCTGGCAAGATTTTATGGGTGAGCCAAAGGGCCACATTGTACTGCAACACCACGGCGAGGAAGTGTGGTACCGCAACATCCGCGTGCGCGGAAAATAATAGCCATTGCGCGCCTTGCAGCGCCGCTTTACAAATGCCGCATGAACCTCATGCGGTATTTTTTTTTAGCCACCACCATCTTTACGCTGGGCCTGCAGGCTGGTGAAATTAACACGTTATCCAAGGCGGAGAAGGCGGCCGGTTGGCAGTTGCTTTTTGACGGCAAGAACCTCAACACGCACTGGCGCAATATTGGCCAGAAAGAGATCACCGGCAAAGGCTGGGTGATCCGGGATGGTGTGTTGATCAAGGAGGAAGGCAAGGCGGCCGGCAACATTCTCACGCGGCGCACGTGGACGGATTATGAGTTTGCCTGGGAATGGAAGATCGGCACTAAGGGCAACAACGGGGTGAAGTACATGGTGCTCGAGAAGCGCGGCGCGATCGGGCACGAGTATCAAATGATTGATGACAAGTTTTGGGCCAAAAGTCCGCTAAGCCTCACAGGGGTGTTTTATGCCGTACTCCCACGCGAGGTGAAACTGGCCGAGCCGGTGCGCATCGACCAATGGAATCAGTCTCGCATAAAGGTGTCCGGCCAAAAGGTGGAGCACTTTCTTAATGGCGAAAAAATTCTGACCTACACACTCGGCAGCGAACGCGTGATGGCGGGCGTGGCCAAGAGCAAGTTCAAGCGGTTTGAGGGCTTTGGCAAAAAGGTCACCGGCCACATATTGTTGACCGATCACAAGGATCGTTGTGAGTTTCGCAACCTGAAAATCAGGGAGCTGAAATGAGACACTGGTGGTTGGTTTTTCTGATGGCGGTGGCGCTGAATGCGGCGCCCAAGCAATTATTGATCCTCGGGCAAAAGCCGGATGGGCATCCGCCGGGTACCCATGAGTACATGCCGGGCGCGAGCATCGTGGAGGCGATGTTTGCCGGACGTAAAGAGGTTCAAGTGACGGTGGCGCAGGCGGATGAACCGTGGGCGTCGGGACCCAAGCTGATCGCCAAGGCGGACGCCATTGTAGTGTTCCTCAACGAAGGCGGACGCTTCATTCAGGACGATCCTAAGCGCGCGAAGGCGTTTGCGGATTTCGCCCAGCGCGGCGGCGGGTAGGTCGTCTACCACTGGGGCATGGGCGCGCGGGACGCGAAGTTGATTGCGCCGTTTCTGAAACTCTTTGGCGGATGCCATGGTGGGCCGGACCGCAAATACACGGTGGTCAACAAGGCCAAGTTCCAGGTGTCCGCACCGAAACATCCGGTGATGACCGGCATTCAATCCTTTGAGCTGCCGTTCGAGGAATTTTACTACAAACTCAAGGTGCCCAAGAATCCCAAGCACTGGACGCCACTGGTGAAGGTGCCGATCAAGGGCAGCGTGGAAACGGTTGGTTGGGCTTGGGAACGCCCCGATGGTGGCCGGTCCGTGGGCTACAGCGGCCTGCACTTTCACGTGAATTGGCGGCACGAACAATACCAGCGCCTCATTGCCCAGGCGGTGTTGTGGGCTCTGAAGCAGCCGATGCCCAAGGAGGGATTGAACCCCAAGCTTAAGCCCGAGATGCTGGAATTGCGGCGCCGTTGATCATTTGCCGATGCAAAACAGGTGCTTGTGGCCGCGGATGAACAGCTGGCCTTGGCTGATCGCGGGGCTACTGGAGGAGGATTCTTTCAGGTC
>WTHG01000060.1 GCA_011523245.1 Verrucomicrobiales bacterium
GGCTGCCAGAGCGGAAACGGCGTCGGCAACCTGATCATCAAAGGTCAGGGTTTCGACTTCCTTGGCGTCGATATCAATTTGCCAGCCGGTCAGGCGCGAGGCGAGGCGGGCGTTTTGGCCGCGCTTGCCGATGGCGAGAGAGAGTTGGTCTTCAGCCACCCAGACTTGGATACGTTTCTCTTCCTTGTGCACTTCAATCTCGCGCAGTTCGGCGGGCTTGAGGGCTTCGGCGACAAATTCGTCGATGTTTGGGCTCCAGTGGATGATGTCCACCTTCTCGTTGTTGAGTTCGCGCACGATGTTTTTGACGCGTTGGCCGCGCAGACCGACGCAGGCACCCACGGGATCGACGCGTTCGTCATCTGAATGCACGGCCAGCTTGGTACGCCAGCCGGGTTCACGGGCGACGGAAATAATCTGTACGGTGCCATCGGCGATTTCCGAAACTTCTAGCGTGAATAGTTTCACGACAAATTCTGGGGCGGAACGGGAAAGGACAATCTCCGGGCCTCGGCCTGTTTCTTCCACAGCTTTCACAAAGCAGCGGAGTTGTTCGCCTGGCTGGTATTCCTCGATCGGCACACGCTCGCGGCTGGGCAGGTTGGCCTCGTATCGGCCGAGGTCAATCACCACATCGCTTCGCTCAAAACGACGTACGGTGCCGCGGACGATATCGCCGACGCGATCCTTGAACTCATCAAAGATTAACGCCTTTTCGGCTCGGCGCAGGTGTTGCTTAAGATTCTGGCTGGCGTATTGAGCGGCAATGCGACCGAACCCGGTAGGGGTTACTTCCTTTTCGATTTCGTCGCCGAGATTAGCTTCATCAACAATTTGCAGTGCATCGAATCGGGATATTTCGTCTTGCGGATTGGTGACTCGATCCACGATCACCAGTTTGGCGTAGGCGCGGAGCTGACCGGTTTTGGGATCGGTTTCCACGCGCAGGTCTCGGCTGGCTCCCACCGCCTTTTTGGCGGCGGCTTCCAGGGCATCCTTGATTGCCTCGTTCAGGGCATCGCGGCTGATGCCCTTTTCCTTCTCGTAATAGTCCAATAGTGCCTGTAATTCGGCGCTGTTTACTCCGTTATCCATATGCCTGAGGCGCTGGGCGCCAAGTGGTTTCTCCCCGTGAGGGGAACAAAAAAGCCGGTATAGAACCGACTTTACGCAGCTGGCGAACCAGCCAAACCTTCTTGTCAGGGCCGACTCTAGAGAGGAGGCCGGATGCCGTCAAGGGGCAAATCGGCGGCTTGTGCGGCGCGCGTGTGCCCCGTATCCTAGGTCCATGAGCGAGCCTGATCAACGCGGCACACCACCGCTATTGCCGAATCCTGCGCCGCAAACCCCGCCGCCAACCGGGGTAAGCCGTTATATCTTGCCGATTGTCTTCCTGTTCATCGCCGGGGTGTTTATTTTCGGAGGCTGGATCGTTTCGGCCTTCAATCAGTTCACCAGCGGAATGACTGCTCCAGCGCGGACCGAATTTACCGAGGTCACCCTGCGCTCCGGGGATCCGGAAAACCGTATTGCGGTCATAGATGTCACTGGAATTATATCTAGCATCGGCCCCTCTGACATGGTGACCACGATTAAGAAGCAACTCGAACTCGCCTCGGCGGACAAGCGCGTGAAAGCGGTGATCCTGCGGATTGATTCGCCCGGCGGCGAAGTGATGGCTTCCGATGAGATCGCCCGTGCCATTCGGGAGTTCGAGGCTAACAACGACAACGGCCCTGTCATTGCCTCCATGGGCGGTATGGCCGCCAGCGGCGGTTACTATGTGGCGGCTCCATGCCGTTTTGTCTTTGCCAATGAACTAACCATCACCGGCTCTATCGGGGTCATCATGCAGTCCATTAACCTGCATGGGTTGTTGGATAAAGTCGGCGTCAAACCGGTCACCTTCAAAAGCGGCTCCAATAAGGACATGCTCTCCAGCCTGAACCCACCCGAGGCAACAACCCCGGAGCAAAAGGAAATCATGCAGCGGTTCATAGATGATACCTACGATGCCTTTGTCAAAGTGGTGGAAGAAGGCCGTGACAAAAAGAAAGGAAATCGTAGCACGGAGAAGGACGCGCGGGCTCTTACTGAGGATTGGCAGGACTATGCCGATGGCCGTATTCTTACCGGCAAAGAAGCTTATCAACACGGCTTAGTCGATCAGCTTGGGAATTTTGATGATGCTGTGAAATTCACCGAAGCATTTGTGGGAATCGAGTCCGGCAAAGCTCGTCTGATCAAGCATGAGGCACCGCTCAATTTCGGAGGGCTTTTGCGTTTCCTCGGGCAAGCAGAGAAGGCTCCGGCAGGCACCACGGTGCAAGTGGATCTTGGGGTGGATCTACCACGCCTGCGGCCGGGCGTGCCGTACTATCTCTCCGGCCACCTCTACGCGGATTAAAGTGAAAGGCTGCACCGTTCTCCAGCACGCGTTGATCCAAGCCCGTTTGGCTACGTTGCGGGATGTAGACACCGACACGGAAACCTTCCGCCGCGCTCTGGGTCAAATCGGGTTAATGCTGTTGGCCGAGGCACTACGGCCTTTGGAAACCAAAACCCATCGTGTTCGGACGCCTTTGGCTCGCACGACCGGTCACCGATTGCGGAGAAACATTTTGCTCGTGCCTATTCTGCGCGCGGGACAGGGCTTGGTCGGTTTGGCGGATCAACTACTTCCCGAAGCGCGCCTTGGCTATCTTGGCATGGCCCGCGATGAGGCGACCTTGCAGCCCGAATGTTATCTCGAAAAACTGCCGACGCGCTTGGGGCAGTATGAAGTGATGATCTGTGATCCTATGCTAGCA
>WTHG01000066.1 GCA_011523245.1 Verrucomicrobiales bacterium
ATGCAGGAGATCCGGCCGGCAGTCGGTAGCTGGGTGCTTTATGGGTTGGGCACAGAAAACCAAAACCTACCTGGCTTCATCACTATGAGCCCCGGCGGCGGTCCAGATGCCCGAAACTATACCAACGCCTTCCTCCCCGGTGCCTTCCAAGGCACCTATGTGGATTCCAACAACGCGAAGATTGAGGACATAATCAAAAACATTAAGAGCGAATTCGCCTCGCGCCGTGACCAGCGCAAGCAACTCGATCTCCTGCTCAAGATAAACGAGGTGCACAAACAGAAGCGCCAAGCCGAAGGTGATTTGGAAGCGCGCATCAATTCATTTGAACTGGCTTACCGAATGCAAACTGATGCTCGTGAAGCTTTTGACATTGCTGGTGAAAAACCAGAGACAGTCGCCAAATACGGCGCAAATGCACAGGGTCGGCAAATGCTGATCGCGCGCCGGCTCCTAGAGCGTGGTGTACGTTTTGTGCAGGTGCGCCAAGGAGGCTGGGACTTGCACGGAGGCATAGCGCAGCGTGCCGCAAACAATGCCCGCCAGCTCGATCCAGCAATTGGAGCGATCATGGATGACCTTAAGGATCGTGGTCTTTTCGAGGATACTCTCATTTACATCACCAGCGAATTCGGTCGTAGCCCCACCGAGGACGGTGGCGGTGGACGAAGCCACAACGCCCGAGGTTTGAGTACTGTACTTATGGGTGGCGGCATCAAGGGTGGTATTGCCTATGGGTCTACTGACGAGATCGGTGGAGCCGCTGTGGAAAACAAAGTCCACGTTAAAGATATTCACGCTACAGTGATGGACTTGCTTGGGTTCGACCATGAGCAACTGACTTATCGGACTGCAGGCAGAGACTTCCGTCTCACTCAAGCTACCCGGTCACTACCTCAGGGTGGCATGCCGGTTAAGGGCATCATTGCCTAGAATCAAGCAAGGTACCCAACTGAGATGGTTCGCCGATCGCATTAAAAGCGGTTAACCTGTTTTTTGAATAACCAAGATTTAGCCTCTTAATCTAACTAGCCATGATCTCGATGAAACAACTCATCCGACCGGTCGCCATAGGAGCGGCCGTTTTTTATGGGAACACTACCAGTGCCCAACAACTCTCACCAGCCGATCAGGAGTATTTTGAAGCTAAGATCAGACCCATTTTGATCGATTATTGCTATGACTGTCATGGTGATGGAGCGACTAAGGGAGGTTTGGACCTTAGCACAAAGGCGGGCTCTTTGGCCGGAGGGTCTGCTGGCCCCGCGGTAGCACCGGGAGATCCCGGCAAAAGCATCATGATCATCCGGATGAAAGACCTGGGCGATCCTATGCCTCCAGCCGGACGAGATGCGGTACCTGATGAATTGATCGCCGAGCTAGAGAATTGGATCCGCCGTGGTGCACCGGATCCTCGTACAGGCAAATCTGCCGGTGTACTGAAAAGCGAGCAAGACTTCGCTAAAGCCAAGGAGCATTGGGGTTTTCAAAAAGTTAAAGAACCCAAAGTTCCCTCTGCCGACTCAATTTTCAGTGGTAAACTTAAAGGTTGGATCAAGAATCCCATCGACTCATATGTCCTCGAGAAACTTGAAGAGCAGGAGATGGTGCCTTCCTTACCCGCCGACCAATGGTCGCTCCTACGCCGGGTTTACTTCGACTTAATCGGCGTACCGCCCTCCTATGAGGATATGCAACGATTTACTTCCGGCCAGGAAACCTACGAACAGGTCGTCGATCGCCTGCTCGCCAGCCCTCAATACGGTGAGCGCTGGGGCCGGCACTGGCTGGATGTCGCCCGTTATGCAGACACTACAGGGAATGACAATCGGCGTGGACAACTAGCTCGCTATATCTATGCACACACCTACCGGGACTGGGTCATTGAATCCATGAACGAGGATAAACCTTACAACCAGTTCCTTATCGAACAATTTGCCGCAGACCGCCAAAAGGGAGACCACGGCGATCTAGCTGCATTGGGCTTTCTCACCTTGGGTCCACGTATCGCCGGAGGCGATGAAATCATTGATGACAGAATTGATGTCACTACCCGTGGAATCATGGGTCTCTCAGTTTACTGCGCGCGCTGTCATGACCACAAATTTGATCCAGTCCCCACGGCTGATTATTACTCCCTCTACGGTGTTTTCCGAAGCAGCCGTGAACCAAATGAACAGGACAAACCAATCTTAATCCCGAACCTAGCCAACAAAGGCCCCGATGGGAAACCCGCTGCCGGCTCCTCCGGAAGCTACGCCAGCAACCCCGATTATGCGGAGTTCCTTGGCAAGATGGATAAGCTGGAAAAAGACCACGAACAGTTCCGCCTCAAAGAGGAATACGAACGCGAAAAAGAATCCCGAGAAAAAGCCAAGACATACATGTATTGGACAGAAATGTTCACCAAAGCCGAGTTACGTATAGATCGCAACCGAGGCCAGTTTGAGCGGGCCATTGAGGAAATGCAAAAAGCCCGGAATATTAAGGTGGATGCCAAAAACCGAATTCGCCTAAAGGCCGAGGTTGGCGAAGCCTGGCAACGGTTCCTCAGTCGCAAACGCGAAGACGACGCCGTCTTTGGACCGTGGAAAGTGTACGCCAACACCGCCACCAACGCCGTGGGTGCCTTTATTCCCGCCGAGCTGGCCAAGGCCCAGAAAAAGCTCGCCCCCCTGATCAATCCCGATCCCAAAAACAAACGAGCCAAACGTATCAACCCAATCGTAGCACAATATTTTAAAACCCCGCCCCGCACACTTGCGGAAGCCGCCGGCCGTTATCAGGCCATGTTCGATCTCTCTGTAC
>WTHG01000164.1 GCA_011523245.1 Verrucomicrobiales bacterium
AAACCACCGGGTTTAACCACATCCAAACGCGTCTCAGGCACCCAGGTTCCCTGCTGGTCCGCGGCGGTGATAACTCCGCTGGGGCTAACCCCAAGACCGTTCGGATTGCGAAAACCAGTAGCCACTACCGAGAGCCGGCTACCATCGGCCGATACCTTCAATAGCACCCCACCATGCGGCGTGCCCTCGGCGCAACGGATGAAATACAAATTCCCCTCCGGATCAGACTCCAAACAGGTGGCATACGAATGCCCGCCGCCACCGATCATGATGTCGTTGTTGAACGTTTCATAAAAATCCGCCTCGCCGTCCTGATTCCGATCATGCAACCGCGTGATTTGGTCACGCCCTAAAACAAACACCTGGTCCTTCACCACCCTCAGCCCCAACGGCTGATACAACCCCGTGGCAAACCGCTGCCATTTCACCGCCTTCAATTCCGCATCAATGCCTGTGACCTTCCAAACATCCCCGTGTGCCATTGCCACGTAGCAATCGCCGTTACCCGTGAAATCATGTCCCGCGGTAAACATCAGCGCATTATATGGATTTTTGTAAGGCACTGTAATGGTATCGATGGCAAACGGCGTCTTACGCCGGTCTATCACGCCTTGGGTAACAATCGGCGCGCCCCAGCGAAGCCCTCCCGGCTCAAGAGTAACCCCTTGGACCTCAGCCCCGCCGGCGACCTGCAATTCCTTCAGGTTGATCTTCGCCGTCACATCCGTGAGTTTCATAGTGAACCATTTTCCATTCCCCGGCTTCACCATCACCACACGCTCAAACTGCAAGGAGCCATCGGTTCCGGCACGAATCCATGGGGCATCGTAAATCTCCGTCTTACCCACATCGTACCGCAACACCACGCGATCGTCGGTCAGATAGATACCCTTGTAACGCACATGCCCTCGAGGCAACGGACCATTCTTGGGATTACGAGGATCAACAAAGGAGCCGGCCTCATTCGCCACCCCCGGACTGGCCGGACTGGAAAAAACCATCGTTCCATCCGGCGTCAGGGGATTGATCAACCCATACCGGCGTGGATGTGGTTTCAGGAAACCGCCCGTCCAACCGGCACGCCACACGCAAAGATCGGTATCAAAGACCATCGTGCCCTCGCCCTCCGCCCCCACCCGCACGGCGATGCCTTTGTGCGTGCTGCCCTTCGGTGTTGCGATGTGCCCGGAAACAAATGGGCCAAACTTGGTTTTCGCATAGCGATCATCCATCCAATCCGCATCGGTCTGGCGCGTTGGATCGTTTGCCGGCCCAGTACCGCGCACGGAATTATCGATCTTGGGTTTGGCCCCTGAAGCTTCAACCACACGAACCGAAAAAAGAGTTAGCAGATTTAAAACGATTACAAATTGAGTGATTTTCATGTTAAAATAAATCGATTCATCCGTGGTGGAGATGATGGATCGGAGGATGGCTCTTAATATCAGGCAAAGTGCCGTTTTGGATGAACGTCTTACAGGCCGTAAAATTCATGAACGGAGTGTCCAGCAAGTCTCACACCCCGTCAATCCCATCGGAAATGGGGATAAGTCCGGTTTGGAAGATTCAACTCACTCTGGTCTAGTTTCAGCGCTGATGAGGAAGCCACTGCTTATTCTGGCATTGGCCGGGGAGGTTCTCTTCGGAGGAGGTTTACAGGCTCAGGACGCGCCTGCGGTATCGCCGTGGAAAGTGGAAGCCCTGAGTAAGGAAGGCCAAATCCAATATGATGTGAACACCGGCAATATGACCGCCACCAACGGCGTGCGTGTCACGTACAAAGCCGATACGCCTGATGAAGCCGAACTTACGGCAAACGCCGCGACCATCAACCAACAGGCCGGCACGGCCGTAGCCAACGGCAAGGTCACATTACGGCGCGATGGGACAATCTGGAAATCCGAACAGCTTACCTACAATTTCCGCACCAAGACCATTGAGTCTGCTCGCTTCCGATCCGGCTCATTAGCGGTATTTATGGAAGGCGAAGCGATGACAGGCGACCAGACGAACGGTGTCTATCGCGCGCACAATACCATTCTCACCACGGACGACACGAAGAACCCCGACTTCTTTATCAAGGCCAAAGAGGTGGAGGTAACCCCCGGCGAACACGCTATCTTCCGTGGCGCGGTGGTGCACGTGGGTAAAGTGCCGGTGTTCTATTTGCCTTACTACCGCCGCAGCTTTAAACGCCACCCGTGGAACGTCCACTTGGAGCCTGGCTTCAAGAGCGAATGGGGCGCGTTTCTGCTGAGCGCCGTGCGCTGGCCTTCCAATGAATACTTGGGCGGTGAATTTAACCTGGACTACCGTGCCGATCGCGGCTTTGGCCTTGGTCCCACGCTGGAATATAAAACTCCCGAATGGGGTGAAGGCAACCTGAAGCTGTACCACGCCTCGGACGATGATCCATTAACCGACTCCCGCGGACTGGACATCTCACGTGAACGCAATCTCGCACAATGGAATCACCGCTACGCCAAGGATCAATTCAGTGCTATTGGCGTTTTGGAATACGAGTCTGACGAATACATGCGGCGCGATTTCTTTGAAGATCGTTACCGGCAAAATGTTCAGCCCAACACTTTCTTAGAGGTCGCCAATCATTGGGACAACTACAACCTCAGCGTTCTGATGCAACCGCGAGTCAACGCCTTCTATGAGGGCATCCAGCGAACACCCGATATTCAATTCACCGGCACGCGACATCAACTCGGCGACACACTGCTCTTTTACGACACTGAATCCAGCGTGGGCTACTTCCAGCGCCGCTATGACTACGCCAGCTCCAGTGAAGATTATGGCCTGCTTCGGGCCGACACCTTGCATCAGATTTACATGCCCAAGACCATCGGCGGCTGGCTGAATGTCACCCCGCGCGTGGGCGCACGTTTCACGCATTACGGAGAAAGCAACGGCTTAGGCAGCACCAAGCCGAGCAGCGAACGCTACGTGGTGCACACGGGCGTGGAGGTTTCTACCAAGCTCTCAAAAATGATGCCGGAGTTGAACAGCCGCCTGCTGGGCATTGATACCGGCGCACGACACATCATTCAGCCCTCCATCAACTTTGCCTTCATCCCCCGCCCAAATCGCGTACCTGATGAACTGGATAAGTTTGATTACGAAATCACCAGCCCACGCCTATTGCCACTGGAACTGCCCGAGTATAACGCCATCGATAATATCGACAGCCAAAACGTCGTCCGCCTCAGCCTCCGCAACCGTCTTCAAACCAAGCGCAATGAGGCCGTGGTCGATGTCGTGGATTGGGATGTCTACACCGATTGGCGCATGGACCCCAACAGCAACCAAGCCACCTTTGCTGATGTGTTCTCTGATGCCCAAGTCAAGCCGCGCGATTGGATTAGCCTTTACTCTAACCTACGATATGACGTCGACAACTCCCTGTGGCGAGCCTTTAACCAAGGCATCAATCTCCATCCACAAAACCATCGCTGGAGCCTGACCGCCGGCCAGTATTATTACCTCGCCCATCCAAGCACCAGCACGGCCGATCGCACTGATGTCTATTACAGCGGAGCTGGACTGCGCTTGAACGAAAATTGGTCCTTCAGTACCCGCCAATATTTCGACGCCAAGGCCGGTGAAATGACACAACATGATTACATCCTGCACCGGGACATGCGCAGCTGGACTTTTTTCCTAGATCTTTCTTTCCGGAAAGACACCGGCCGACGCGACAACGAGGTGGCCCTTTCCCTCAATTATTCGCTCAAGGCGTTCCCTCGCAAACCCGGAATAGACTAGCGATCCTCGGCGAAAAACCGCGCCACTACCGGTCGATGGTCTGAGGCCGTACCCCAATCGGCCATGACCTGAACCCGCGAGCCGGAGCGGTCCAGCTCCTTTACCATTCCTTTGCTGGCCATTTGATAATCCAACCGCGTGTACTCGTCTTTCGCCCAATAAAAATGAGTCCACGCTACACGACGCGGCCCATAGTTTTGATTGGCCGGATTCGGTGCTTGATCCCCATTCTGCTCCACTGGCCGTAAATCTACTAACCGAGGGGCTCTACGTCCGATTAAGTCTTTGATGGGATCTGTATTAGGGGTGTCATTCAAATCACCAACCACAAGCAAGTTTTCATCCGGATTGGCATTCAACCGCTTAACAACCAACCGCCGGAGTGCCCGCGCTTCCTCCAATCGCATGGCGGCCTGATCGGCAAACCCAACCGGTCGTTTGGATTTCAAATGAACATTGAACAAGACAAACCGATACCGTGAGTTAACCTGAACTTCCACCTCACCTATTCCTCGACTTACCTGAAAACGTTTGCGATCCAACAAATAAGACACGTGTTGATGCGATCGATCCTTAATAATTGGAAATCGACTGAGCACAGCTAAATGAATTGCTGGATCCGGCCCGACAACCCAGGCTTCATGTGGATAATCCAACCCCTTCGCCTTCAAACGGAGCCGCAATTCGGCCAACGCCGCCCGCCGGTCCATTTCCTGTAACGCGATCACATCGGCATCAATCGCCCTCAGAAATTCAACCACCTTCAAACGTGACGTCTCCGACTTGGCTTTACGGCTACCAAAATCTTCCAAGAAATAATTTTCCACGTTGTAAGTCACCACCGTGAAGGTCTCCGTTCCATGCAACACCCACACAGTTCCAATCAAAGTAAACATCCATCTCCAAAACATGCCGAAGCTTACGCTGTAAAATGCTTTAAAAGAAAGAAATTTGCCGAAACCTGTTTTCGTGATACCTTCGCGCCCGCTCATGGAAAGCGACAAGCCAACAGAACTAATTGATACTCAGAAGGAACGCGACCATCGCGAACTCCGCATCGACAAAGTCGGAGTACGCAACCTGCGTTTCCCAATCCGCATTCGCGACAAGGCCCAAGCGCATCAAGACACAATTGCCACCATCGGCATGTTTGTGGATCTGCCTCATCACTTAAAGGGAACGCACATGAGCCGATTCATCGAGGTGATCAATACCCACGGCAATGTTGTTCATGTGGAAAACATCCATGAAATACTGACCGCCATGCAGAAACGTCTCGATGCCCAAAATGCGCATCTGGAGTTGGATTTCCCGTTCTTTCTTAAAAAAGCCGCTCCCGCCACCGGAAAAACCGGTCTACTCGATTACAACGCCAAGTTTGATGCAACCGCCAATGGTTCGGAGATTGATTTCGTTCTCGAAGTTCGCACCCAAGTCACCACCTTGTGTCCATGCTCCAAGGCAATAAGCGTGCATGGTGCACATAATCAACGTGGCGAAGTGATCGTCCAACTGCGCAGCAGCGAAACAATTTGGATAGAAGACGTCATCGAACTGGTCGAAGCCAGCGCCAGTAGCGAACTCTTTTCCCTTCTGAAACGTCCGGATGAAAAATACGTCACAGAGCGGGCCTATGAAAACCCCGTGTTCGTGGAGGACTTAGTCCGTAACGTTGCCACCCGCCTAAACGCCCACCCACACGTGATCTGGTACAAAGTGGAGGTTGAAAACTTCGAGAGCATCCACACACACAACGCTTACGCCTGCATCGAAAAGGGCTAAGGAACCGTAAATCCACCAACAAAAAAGATCACTTTTTTGTGGCAATCGGGTAGTCTTTTGATACATTCCCCAACCCTTTTGCGGAAAAACCGCCATAAACCGGCAACCTAGACACTTTTTATAATCGTGGCAGCAAAGAAGAAAACAGCGAAAAAGGCGGCCAAAAAAGCCGCTCCGAAAGCTTCAGCCAAAAAATCCGCTCCGAAAGCTTCAGCCAAAAAATCCGCCCCCAAAGCCTCAGCCAGAAAAGCCGCTCCGAAGGCTTCAGCCAAGAAAAAGGGCAAAAATGTTGCCGCCGCTTCGGCCGCCTCCATTCTTGGCGTTACCACCAGCAAGAAAAAAGCCACGAAGAAAATACCTAAGGCCGAGGCCCCCGTATCGAAAATTCGCGTGAAATCCGAGTGGAAGAAATACTACGAGGTCCTCCTCGAGCTGCGCGACCGCCTGACCCACCAAATGGATGATCTCAAGAAGGAATCCGCAGAGGAAATGAGCAACTACTCTATGCACATGGCAGATTCCGGGACAGATAATTTTGACCGAGACAACGCACTCAGCCTGCTCTCCTCCGATCAGGATGCCGTTTATGAAATCGATGAGGCACTGAAGCGCATCGAGAAAAACATTTACGGCATTTGCGAACTAACCGGCAAGAAGATCTCAAAAACCCGCCTTACCGCTGTCCCTTGGGCCCGCTACACCGTGGAAGCCCAAGCACGGTTGGAAAAAGAAGGTGCAGTGCGGCAACGCAACAAACTCGGCAGCCTAGGGACCATAGATGGCGCCGGAGCCAGCAAAACCACTATCTCGGAGTCCTCAGTCTCCGGAGCCAAATCAACCAAGTAATTTAAACCATCATGCCACGCGAAATTGTCATTCTCGAATGTACTGAAGCCAAAGCGGAAGGCAAACCTGTCTCCCGCTACATGAGCACTCGCAACAAAAAGCTCCAAACCGAGCGTGTTGAGAAAAAAAAGTACAACCCCAATCTGCGCCGCCACACGGTCCACCGCGAAATCAAGTAACATGCCCCCTCGCAAAAATAACACCACCACCACACGTCGCACACCTCGGCCCAAGCCGGAAATGGACGTCAACATCGCCGATCTCGAACCCAAGAATGTGGATTTGCTCCAGCGCTATGTCACCGATCAAGGCCGCATCCTGCCGCGCAAATACACTGGGTTTCCCGCCAGACATCAGCGCCAACTGACGCGCGCCATCAAACGCGCGCGCCAAATGCTGTTGATGAAATAATTATTCTGATCGGCTCGCTGAGGTTGAGATCAAGGATTGTTTCCCTGATCGATTTCGCAACGTTACGAATCAACTTGAGTAATTCGGCCTCTGCCCGAATTATAAGTCTGTGTAAACAAATCGACCACTGCGCCACTCGCCTTGGCGCTGCGTGCGATCCAATCGCATTCCCCGCCCCTCGAATGCCGCCTGTACTTCGGCGAATTGCATATCCAAGATGCCCGCCAACACCAAAGCACCATCGGGCTTCACACGTGCAATCAACCGTTCCGCATTGGCGATGAGCAGATCATAAAAGAGATTCGCACACACCACATCATGCTTCACCCGTGCTTTTAATGAAAGCTGCGTCACATCAGCAATTTTCAACTGCAACCGATCTGCCACGCGATTTTTCACCGCATTTCGACGAGCCACCCGCACTGCTTCAGAATCATAATCAAAAGCCTGAACCGGCCGATACCCCAATTTAGTTGCCGCAATCGAAAGGATTCCCGATCCGGTGCCAACATCCAGCAAACTCTGTTGCCGACCTGCCTCCCGCAGGGCCACCAATTGACGCAGGCAAAACTTGGTGGTGGCGTGCTGGCCAGTACCAAAGCTTAAGCCCGGATCCAGGATCACTACTTTCTGTCCGGGCTTCGCCTTCTCTTTGCGCCAACTGGGCTTCAACAGCAGCTTACCTTGGATATCGATTGGTTTAAAATGCCGCTTCCAAGAATCCACCCAGTCTTCACGGCGCAATCGCTTGACCTCCAACTGGCCTGGCCCTACCTCCAAACCGCAATCAGCCACGGCCCCCAACCCCGCCCGCACTGCGCACCGATGGGCTTCGGTGACCGTTTGTTTTTCACCGAGATAAACCGACAAAATAGGACCGGATTTTTCCGGATGAGTAAACACCGAGGGTGTTTGTTCAAACACCTTTTCCAGCACCCAACCCACGGCCTCTTCGGCCTCCGCCGTGGTGGTGAGTGAAACCTGCCGGAAGGCCGTCTTCATGAACCGGCAGCAATCGCTTCCCGCTGCAGTTTGGCCAATGCCTCAACTCCTGTACGCCCCAAGGCAAGCATTTCGTTCAATTCATCCGCACTAAACGTCGCCTCTTCACCGGTGCCTTGCACCTCGATGTATTTGCCCGTAGTGGTCATAACGAGGTTCATATCCACCTCGGCCGCCACATCCTCCACGTAGCATAAATCCAGCAATGGGGTCCCTTCCACCACCCCAACACTCACGGCGGCCACCGGATCAAGAAACGGGCTCTCCAAAAGTTTACCTTCATTGATCAATTTGTTAACGGCCAGGCTCAAAGCCACATAGGCTCCTGTAATCGAGGCTGTGCGAGTGCCGCCATCGGCCTGTAGGACATCGCAATCAATCCAAACTGTGCGGCTGCCCAGCTTTTTCAAATCCAACCCAGCTCGTAATGACCGACCGATCAATCGTTGAATTTCCGTCGAACGTCCATCGAGCTTGCCTTTGCTCACATCTCGACGTTTCCGATCGAGCGTGGAGTAAGGCAGCATCGAATACTCGGCCGTGATCCAACCGCCTTCCACGCCCTGCGCCTGCATCCAGCGCGGGACACTTTCTTCAATGCTTACCCCGCAAATAACGCGGGTATCGCCCCATTCAATCAATGTGGAGCCGGTGGCATGAGGCGCAATGTTGTTTTGGAATGAAATCGGACGCAGTTGATCGGCGGCCCGCTGGTCGTGGCGCTGGTAAGTTTCGCTCATGAGGCGCGCAGTGTAGGCAGTCACTTTTCATACGGCAATGCCGAACGCCCGTTTTTCATCGTCACCAAGGGCCGCATTTCCTAACGTCCGCGCATGGCGCCGCGCGTCCCATGGAATCCGTTAGAAGTCATGCAACTCCTCTTGGCTTGGATTTTCGCACTTATGCTCGGCCAACTCGCCTTCAATCTGGTTATCCCACCTAAAATTGAGGGAGAACACGCCGTGAAAGACGGCAATCAAACGCTCACTGTAAAGTTTCTAGACTCAACTCACTACACCCACACCGAGCACAACGGCACCTACCGGTTTCAAGGCGAAGGCACCGCGTTAAACCGTCACGCACTCACACTGTCCCCCGAAGATAAACCGGAAATTTCAGTCACTTTTTCGGGCACCTTACGGGATCGCATCGGCCTGCTGACCATCAACATTTTCTTTGTCCAACTCAGTGCGCTGGGCCTGATCACGCTGCTCTTGCGGTACCACAAAATACCCTGGAGCGCCGCGTTCGGCAGCATCACAGACCGACAACGCACTCTGGGTCTACCTCTATTGTGCGGCATTGGATTTATCCTCCCAGCTCTGGGACTTCATCTCGTATCGCAGCAGCTCATCATTGCACTGGGCGGCGAACCCACCTCACAAGAAGCTGTTGAGATGGTCGCCCGAGCCAGTGCGCCGCCGGAGCTTGCCCTACAGGCACTCAGCGTGGTGGTGTTGGCGCCAATCTGCGAAGAGCTTCTTTTTCGCGGCGTTCTCTACCCCTCCTTACGCGATCTTGGTCATCGCCGCATGGCAATTGCCGCTAGCTCCCTGCTCTTTGCCGCTATTCATGGTTCGCTGGCGCTCATGCTGCCGCTCACAGTGCTTGCGGTCATTTTGGTTTGGCTTTACGAAAAGACCGGCTCCATTGTCGCGCCCATCTTGATGCACGCCGCCTTTAATGCCGCCAACTTCGCCATGATCAAAATTCTTCCTCAAATCGCCCAATGAGACTAAACGAGACTGAATTGATTCGGCGCCTCACCTGCGATCTTCCCAGAGATTCATCGGTCTTAACAGGCCCCGGCGATGACTGCGCCGTTCTCGATTGGAGCGGATCCAACCTACTCTTCAAAACCGATGCTATCGTGGAAGGCGTCCATTTCGAGAGGAACACCCCCCCTGAGGCCATCGGTCGCAAAGCCTTGGCGCGCGCTCTTTCAGACATTGCCGCCATGGCCGGCACCCCGACCCACGCTCTGGTAACCCTTGGGGTTCATGCAGACATGCAACCCGATTTGATCGAAGCCGTTTACCAAGGACTCCGTGATTGCGCTCTGGAACATCGCGTAAATATCGTCGGCGGAGAAACCACCACCTTGCCGCAACTCACACTTTCCGTTTCCCTGATAGGTGAAGCCACCAACCCAATCCTCCGTACCGGCAGTAAATCGGGTGATGCCATTTTTGTGAGTGGCGAGCTGGGCGGATCTCTGGCCGGGCATCACTTGGATTTCACGCCGCGCATTAAGGAGGCTCATTGGCTCGCGAACCAGGACAAAGTGCATGCGATGATCGATCTTAGCGATGGCTTGGCCACGGATCTCCGACATTTATTAACCGATCAAACCGGAGCAGAACTCCTCACACGCGCCCTGCCCATTCGGCGCGCTGCAAAAGAACGGGCCCGGGATAATCCCAGCGGCAAAACCGCCCTCCTCGCCGCCTTGACCGATGGCGAGGATTACGAACTCCTCTTCACAGTTGCCCCCAATGACGCGGTCTCCGTTCTGGACGGCTGGAAATCCGTTTTCCCCGAGACGCCTCTGCATTGTATTGGCAAGATTACCGACCAACCCGGTATTGCCCTGCGCGATGACAAGGGCGTAAAACCGCTTACCCTTCATGGATACGATCACCTCAAACAGTCCTGAATCCACACTTGCCTTGGGCGAACAATGGGCCACCGAAGCGCGTCCCGGTTGGGTCATAGGCCTGAATGGGGACTTGGGTTCCGGGAAGACGCACCTTGTCAAAGGTATCGCGCGCGGGCTTGGCATCACCGAGCCCATTACTTCGCCCACATTCACACTAGTCAGTGAATACTTAGGTCGACTCAAGCTGGAACATTTGGATTTTTATAGGTTGGAAAATGATGATCAAATTATCACCAGCGGACTCGAGCCTTATTTCCAGCCCGAAGGAATCGCCGTCATAGAATGGTTCAATCGGTGGACTGGCCCACGCCCGGCTGACTTCAGGCACGTTACATTCGAGCAAACCGGCGAACACGAACGCCTCATTCGCTATGAAGATTTTGGCGCTTGAATTCAGCTCTCAACAACGGTCAGTGGCCGTTGCGGATGGTACCCGCGTGTTGAGTGACATTACCACAG
>WTHG01000445.1 GCA_011523245.1 Verrucomicrobiales bacterium
TATTTGCAGGCAGCGCAGATTCACGGGGCCTTAGCGGATGAAACGCTGCCCTTGGGCATGGAAGCAGAGCCCGAGACGATGGTTGTTGAGTCGGAACCACAAAAGGTGGCTTGGCAGTTTGCCTGGCCACGGCAGATAGCGGCGGGTTTGGTGGCGGGAATTATCGTGGGTCTGTTAGGAGTGGGGATGGCCTGGGCCATTGGTACGCCCAAGGCAGAAGCGCAGGTGTTCGACATCGCCCACGGTGATTTTGAATCCATGGCCGAAGGACCGACTCCGACACAGTTCCCGGTTCGCTTCGGTGAGTGGTCCGGTAATCCCGCCGAGGTGGTCAAGGAGGCGAATGGAAATAAGATTCTGAAATTTGTCCGGACCGCCAACGTGAAGGGTGATTCCGATGGCTTCGCTAAAAGTTGCTCCGTGTTCCAGTTGGTCGATCTCTCTGCCCTTCGTCGACAGTTGAAGGTGGAACAGTCGCAGGCGCAGTATTCTCTACAGCTCTCGGCGCGTTTTCGGCGTGACCCGGCTCCTTCTGATGCCGAATTGCATAAACCTAAGGCCAGTCTCCGCATCTTTCTGTTCAATGCCGAACCTGAATCGATCGGTGAGGCATGGCCCCGAGCGGTTCAGATGGCTGAAGCACTGGGGAAAAAATCCATCAAGCCTGAGCCGGGAGACGACGTGGCGACCATTTCCACCTCCTGTATCTTGGATTCGGATGCGACGGTCGCCCTCATAGCCGTAGCCGCCAGTGCCGGGTTCAATTCCAGGACTTCAATCCCGCTGGGTGGTTACTTCGTGGATGACGTCCAACTCACCGTGATCAAAAACCCAAAACTGCCGGTTCAAGTTGTCAGCCGATAAACGAAACGAATTCCAAACATGAACATCACTCGCCGTTACTTTCTCCGCGGTGCGGGAGCACTTATAGCTCTAACTGATAAATCAATTCTATGAAAACAAAAGTGACACTCATCATCGTTACCATTTGCCTGATCTTTAACTCCAGCGGAGTTGCCGCTCCGAAAAAAAAGGCAGAGACACTCCATGGGGTTGTTGAATCCGTCGACGGAAATAAGATCACCGTTAATTACCGTCGGAAAAGCCGGAGCTTCACACTCAACGGCCAGGCAAAGGTCAACTGCGTCGGCTTTCTGAAGGCGAAGAAGGAAATTAAACCAGGTTTCGTGATTCGTGCCGGCATCGATTCCAAGGGGCGTTGCAACGAGCTTTGGGTCACACTTCCCATTCCCAGCGAGCATCTCAAACCCAGTGCTAAAATGTTAAAGATGACACCCGCCGAGTTGCATCGAATGGCAGATAGCAATGGCGACGGCGAGCTTTCCTATGTCGAATACGCCACCGCCATTTACCGCTCCCCAAAGCATGGTCCGGTTGGTTTTAACAAATCAGACAAGAACAAATCAGGAACTCTGAATCTCAAGGAATTCGAGACAAAACTCGAAACCATCAAGTGGTATCGGATCTCCCGCAAAACTCCTGCCGAGTGGCATGCCGAATTTGATGCCAATTCCGATGGCGCTCTCAACAAGCAGGAGTTCGTTGCATTCCTAGGCTCCTCCGCCCACATCGACACCTTCCCCAAGAGAGCAGACAAAGACAAATCCGGCGGAATCTCCCCAGTGGAGTTGGCCGGCTTCATTGACACCATTCTTAAATGAAGGAGAATATCCGCCAACCCGCTGTAGAATGAATCGACCAAGATGTGGCGGAATTGTACCCTTTAATCATAATCAGAGAAACTCATGAACCCCTTCAAATACCTTTTTCTATTCGCCGTGCTGTTTCCGGCGTCGCTCCTGGCCGAGCGACCTAACGTTGTACTCATCATCAGCGATGATCATGCCTGGACCGACTACGGGTTCCTGGGCAATAAAAAGATTCATTCCCCGCATATCGATCAACTTGCAGCGGAAGGCCTGACCTTCACCCGCGGTTACGTCACCACTGCGCTCTGCAGTCCGTCCCTGGCCACCATGTTGACCGGACTCTACACCCATCAACATGGCATCACCGGCAACGACCCAGTCAAAGGAAAGGATCGCGAGGTCTGGCTCGATCGTTTCTTCGAGAACCCCATGTTGCCGAAGTTGTTGGCCGACGCCGGTTACAACACCCTCCACACCGGCAAGTATTGGATGCGCCAACCCTCTACCGCTGGCTTTACCCACGACAATGGAGAGACGGGGCGGCACGGCGGAAAATCCCTCGATATTGGCCGCAAAACCATGAAGCCCATCTACGACTTCATGGATGAATCGATCGAGAGTAAGAAGCCTTTCTTTGTCTGGTACGCGCCGTTTCTGCCGCACACGCCCCACAACCCACCGCAGCGTCTTCTGGAAAAATACGCCGACGTTCAACCGGCCAACAAGGCCAAGTACTATGCCATGGTGGAATGGCTCGACGAAACCTGCGGCGACCTGATGAAAAACCTCAAGGACAAGGGTGTCGACGACAACACCCTGGTGCTCTACCTTGCCGACAACGGCTGGAATCAGTTCGGCAAAGCCTCGCCCTACGAAAACGGGATCCGTACGCCGATCATCGCCCGTTGGCCTGCGAGGATCAAAGCGCACAAAGAGGAGGTGAAGCTGGCCAGCAACATCGACGTGGTTCCGACGATTCTTACTGCCTGCGGAGTCAAGGTCCCCAAGGCGATGCCCGGAATTAATCTGCTTGATAATAAGGCCGTTTCCGACCGAACAGCCATCTTCTTTAACAACTCCTCTCACAATATGATTTCGGCTCACGAGCCTGGCAAAAGTTTGTGGACCCGCTC
>WTHG01000228.1:0-7640 GCA_011523245.1 Verrucomicrobiales bacterium
CAGCATTACAAACATTACCAGCATGGGCTATGGAGAGTTTGGCCAGTTAATGGGCGAAATGAATTTGCAAGTGCGCGATCTTGAGTTGCAGAAACAACCGTCTATTCCCGCCGATTGCCAGTTACTTATTATTCCCGGACCGAAAACCGAGCTCACTCTGGAGGAACAACGCCGACTCAATCAATATCTCGATCGCGGTGGCCGATTGATGGTCTTGCTTAACCACCGATCAGACGGCGGCCTCACCGATCTACTGCGTTTTTGGGGCCTGACGGTAGGGCACAATACCGTACTGGATCAGGACAACACACTCGGTGACGGCTCTATCACGCTGCGACAATACGTACATCATCCTGTGGTGCAAACCCTGCATCGTGAGCAATTGCCCGTGCGTCTGCTTCTGCCCCGCACCATTAGTCCCCTACCCGGCACCGACCCACTGGCCTCCAAGCAGAAGATGTATCCATTGATCCAGACCGGCCCCCAAGGTAAAGCCTACCGGCATTTTCTCCAAAACAACACCGGCACACAACCCACACTCGAGCATCAGGGTGCCCTGCCTGTGGCCGCGGCCGTGGAGCGCGATACGTTGGAAGGCGTCAACACGGATCATCTTGCCCGGATTGTGGTTATCGGCGATTCGCTTTTTCTCAGCAACCAAATGATCGATAAGGAAGGCAATCGCGAATTGGCTTGGCATACGGTCAACTGGCTGCTCGATCGATCGCATCTTTTGCAGGCTATTGGGCCGCAGCCGATTCAGACATATCGTTTTGAATTTAAGGCCAATGAATTCCGGACCCTCTCCGTCATTTTGGTGGGCTTGATGCCGCTCAGCACATTGACGCTGGGGGTTTTGGTTTGGCTCAGGCGACGCACTTAAATGATTCGAAAAGACACAGCTTGGTTGATGGCAATCGCGGTTTTTGCGATAGGCTACCTGTTGCTTTTCGAGCGGGAACACATCGAAGAAGCGCCGACCATCCCCGTGCTGTTGAAAGCATTTGATCCTGGCAATATTGAGTCCATCGAAATCACTTACAATGGAACCAACACCATTCGTACCGCACGATCCGGCGGGCAATGGCACCTCGAGCATCCCCTCCCCTATCCCGCCATGCCCGAAGGGCCCAATAAATTGATCAGCGAACTCCGGGCCTTGACTCCATTGAATTACCGCAAATCCATGGGCTCGCCGGAGGAGTTTGGCTTTGCCCCTCCTCGTGTCGTCATCCGGTTAGAACAACCGGATCAAGATATTGAACTTCAACTGGGAGACTTCACTCCACTTGAGGACAAACTCTATGCACGCACCCCCGGACAGTCTGGTGTGTTTACCGTGAACCGGCAGTTCCTCAATTACCTGCCGTTCACGGCCAACTTCTGGCGAGACCAACATCTGCTGCACCTGAACCGGAGCAACCAGTTGGAGGTGGATCACATTCAGATTAAATCCGGCCCACGCCAACTCACCCTTCAACAAACCACCAATGAAATCTGGCAAATCAGCCAGCCCCCACCCACCAAACGCGCCAATCAAACACGCATCAAAAAAACGCTCATTAATCTTTGGAACTGGAATGTCGTGGAATTTGTAAGCGACGATCCCAGGGTGGATCTTCAACCGTATGGCCTGCAATCACCGGAAGCCGAACTCATCCTCAGCCGTGGCACCAACCGGATGGCCGCCGTGCAATTCGGCCACAGTCCCACCAACCAACCCGGCATGGTTTACGCCCGCCTACTGCAACACACCAACGTGGTGATCGTCCCCAAGCCGTGGCTCACCGATTTGCGTGCGCCGATTTGGGATTACAGCGATCATCATTTGGTGGATACCTTCGACCCAGGCCCCGAATCCCTTCAGCGTATCAACATCAACGCGGGCGACACTTTCAGCTTGGAGCAATCCACCAACGGAATGTGGCAGATCAATTCACCATCCAAACTTCCCGCGGACGAGGACTTGGTATTTGCGCTACTGGGGCGCTTAAGAAACATGAAGGCGGTGGCACGAGAGCGTGAAGTGGTGGGGGATTTTTCAGCGTTCGGCCTCGACCAACCGGCCGCCCAATACACGCTGCTGCAGCGCGGCGGCACCAATGCCATTCTTGGGCAGATTTCATTTGGCGCACCCGCTGAAGAAACCAGTGAAGAACTCTTTGCCCGCCGATTTGACGAAGATTCGGTGTACCGCGTCCGGGCTGTGGAGCGTCAGTCGTTACCGGCCTATTCCTATCAACTCCGCCAACGGCGCTTTTGGGATTTCCCCGCCCAAGCCGTCACCAAAATAACTCTAACCCAAGGCGAGCAATCATTGGCATTGTTGCGTAATCAAGATGGGGTATGGACCCGAACGGGTCAGCCTCTCACTGAGGATCAACGGGAAAAAATCCCCACCGCACTGGGTGCCTTAGGCCGGTTAGAAGCCGCCCGCTGGACGGCTCGTGGCGCGGATAAGCTGGCCACCTACGAGATTATTCAGCGAAAAAAAAGCGTTACCCTAGAACTCCAACACAACGGCCAAACATTCACGCGCAAAATTCAATTCGGCAAACAATCAGAACTCTTTAACTACTTTGCCTTTGCCACAGACCCCTTGGAGCAGGAAGCGGTGGTATTTGAATGCCCGCTAAACACTTACAACGCCTGCGAAATTATCTTGTTCCCGCTGCTCACACCCGCTCCGTCAAATTCCGGCACGGATCAATAGTTCTTAGAAAATGAAACGGACTCAGGCGTCCGGTAGAAAACCCCCGCCTAGCCCCGGTGGCGCTTGGCCTTGAGCTGGGCTTCGGAGTAGAGGATGGCTTGGGCCAGAGCCTTGGCTTCGTCCTCGGAAATATCGCTGCCTTCCTCGAGCCGTTGCTGGGCCTTGGCCTTAGCTTCTTCGGCGGCGGCCTCATCGATATCCGCGCTGTCCGCGGCATTGTCGGTTAGAATAGCCACGTGGTCACCGGTGACTTCCACAAACCCGTGCCCCACGGCGAGGATGGATTCCTCACCGCCTTTGCGGGCAATCAGTTCGCCGGCCTTAACCTGCGCCATCAACGGCGCGTGGTTTGGGTAAATGCCAAGCTCCCCCTCGGCACCGGGCAGGCGCACGGAGTCCACTTCCTCGGAGTACACTTTCGCCTCCGGGGTCACGATCTCGAGCTTGAGGGTGCTGGCCATAATCGTCGAAATTGAGCTTAGCCTTGGATGTCCTCGATGCCGCCCTTCATGTAGAAGTTGGCCTCGGGCACTTCATCGTGTTGACCGTCCAGAATCTCGGCGAATCCTTTCACCGTGTCAGCCACATCCACCTGTTTGCCCTTCGCGCCGGTGAACACTTCGGCCACCGAGAAGGGCTGCGAGAGGAAGCGTTGAATCTTCCGCGCGCGGAACACCGTTTGTTTGTCGTCCGGCGAAAGTTCGTCCATACCGAGAATCGCAATGATGTCCTGCAGCTCCTTGTAGCGTTGCAGCACGGCCTGCACGCTACGGGCCACCCGGTAGTGTTCCTCGCCCACGATCTCGGGCGTCAGCGCCAGAGAGGTGGAGGCTAGCGGATCCACCGCGGGGTAAATCCCAAGCTCGGCGATGGAACGCTCCAACACGATGGTGGCGTCCAGGTGCGCAAAGGTGGTGGCCGGAGCGGGGTCGGTCAAATCGTCCGCAGGCACGTACACGGCTTGGAAGGAGGTGATGGAACCCTTGGTGGTGGAGGTAATGCGCTCCTGCAGGTCACCCATTTCCGCCGCCAGCGTAGGTTGATAACCCACCGCCGATGGCGTACGGCCAAGCAGTGCGCTCACCTCGGAACCGGCCTGCGAGAAACGGAAGACGTTATCCACGAAGAGCAGCACGTCCTGACCTTTTTCATCCCGGAAATATTCCGTCACCGCCAGTGCCGAGAGCGCCACACGCATACGGGCTCCGGGCGGCTCGTTCATCTGACCGTACACCAGCCCGATTCGGGATCCATCAGCCAGCACCGGCAGACCCTCGTCATTATACTTGGTGTGACCGTTTTCATCCTTCTCGGTCTTAATTACATCGGCCTCGATCATCTCGTTGTAGAGATCGTTACCCTCACGGGTTCGTTCACCCACACCCGCGAACATCGAAATACCGCCGTGCAGTTTCGCGATGTTATTAATCAGCTCCATGATCACCACGGTCTTGCCCACACCCGCGCCACCAAACGCGCCAACCTTACCGCCCTTCAGGAACGGGCAGATCAGGTCGATCACTTTGATGCCGGTGGTGAGCACTTGCGGCGTGGTGGACTGATCCTTCAGCTCCGGCGCCAATCGGTGGATGGGGTTGTAAATGTCATTGCCATCGGCGTCCTTGTCCGGCTGCACAGGGCCCTGTTCGTCCACGGCCTCACCGGTCACGTTAAACACGCGGCCCATCACGCCCTCACCCACAGGCATGCTGATCGGCTTGCCGTTGTCGGTGATATCCATGCCACGCTTCAAGCCCTCGGTGGAGCTCATTGCTACGGCGCGTACCCAGTTGTCGCCCAAGTGCTGCTGCACCTCGAGCGTCAGCTTAGCGGTTTCACCTTCCAATTCGTACTCCACGGTGAGTGCGTTGTAGATGGCGGGCAACTGCTCGGTGAACTCCGCGTCCACCACGGGGCCAATGATCTGTACAATCTTGCCTTTGTTCATGGTCGTAAAATCGTCGTCTTAAAAAATCGTTGTTGTCGGTTAATTTCCCAGAGCCATCTGGGCGGTGGTGATCTCCAACAGTTCGTTGGTAATCGCCGCCTGACGCAGCTTGTTGTATTCGAGGGTCAGATCCTTAATTAGCTGGTTAGCGTTGTCCGTGGCATTCTTCATCGCCACCATACGCGCGCTGTGTTCGCTCGCGCGGCTTTCCAGCAGAATCTGGTGCACCTTGAAATTAATGTAGTGCGGCAGCAACTGCCCCAGCACCTCGCCCGCGTTGGGCTCAAACTCAAACTCCGTGGCTCCCCCGGCCAACGCCGTGGAAGTTTCCTCACCTTCCACGCCGGCTTGCACGCCCTCGATCTGGCCGATTGGCAACAGCTGCTGCACCTCCGGGTTTTGGGTAATGGTATTCACAAAGTTGGTGAAGGCAATATCCACCTGATCCACCTCCCCGCCTTCAAACAAATCTACTGCCAGCTTGGTGATTGCGCGCGCCTCGGCAAAGGCGGGCGGATCGCCAAAGGAAAATTCGGCAGCCAAATCCCAGCCAGACCGAATCGCATGCTGCGCCCCTTTACGACCAGCGGACACGATTTTCGTGTCGTCGGTCACAAACTCATCACTCACCTTGCGCAAGAGGTTCGTGTTCAACGCACCGCACAGGCCCTTGTCCGTGGTCACCAAAATCAACGCACGCCGATTGCCGTCGCGCTGGACCATATAGGGATGCTCGAATTCGCCCGCATGCGTCACCACCTCGGACAACACCCGGTTCATCACCTCGGCGTAAGGCCGGCCGTTCAATGCGGCCTGTTGCGCCTTGGCCATCTTGGCCTGCGCCACCTTCTCCATCGCCTTGGTGATCTGGGCGGTGTTCTTGACGGACTTAATGCGCCGTCGAATGTCGCGGGTGCTGGGCATTTAAATCTTACTTGTTCGCGGCCTTGTACTCATCCAACGCACCCTTGAGGTCCGCCTCAAGCGCGTCGTCCAGTTTGCCGGAATCTGAAATCTTCTTAATGATCTCCGCCTTGCGGTCAGTCATGTATTCGCCAATCGCGTCCTGCGTGGCCTTGACGGCGTCCACATCCACGTCGTCGAAGTAACCGTTCTGCACGGCCCACAACGTCACCACCTGCATCGGCACACTCACCGGCTTGAACTGCGGTTGTTTGAACACTTCCACAATCCGTTTGCCTCGCTCGAGCTTGGCCTTGGTGGCGTCGTCCAAGTCGCTGCCGAACTGCGCGAAGGCCGCCAGTTCGCGGAACTGCGCCAGCTCCAGCTTCACTGTACCGGCCACCTGTTTCATGGCCTTCACCTGCGCGGCGGAACCCACGCGGCTCACGGAGAGACCCACCGAAATCGCAGGACGCACGCCCTGATAAAAGAGGTCTGTCTCCAGAAAGATTTGACCGTCGGTAATCGAAATCACGTTGGTCGGAATGTACGCAGACACGTCACCGGCTTGCGTCTCAATAATCGGCAATGCCGTAAGTGAACCTCCGCCGGCAGCCGCCCGTAGACGGGCCGCGCGTTCCAGCAACCGGCTGTGCAGGTAAAATACATCACCCGGATACGCCTCACGACCGGACGGGCGTTTCAGCACCAGCGACACCTGGCGGTAGGCCACCGCGTGCTTGGATAAGTCATCGTACACAATCAGCGCGTCCATGTTGTTGTCCATGAACCATTCGCCCATCGCCGCACCAGAGAACGGCGCGAGGTATTGGTTGGTGGCCGAGTCACTCGCCGTGGCGGCGACCACAATGGTGTGCTCCATGGCGCCGGCGTCGGTGAGGTCCTGAATTACCTTGGCCACATTCGCGCGCTTCTGGCCCACAGCCACGTATATGCTGTACACCGGCCGGAAGCCTTCAACGCCCTCGTTCTCCCTGTTGATACGGGCGTTATTGATGATCGCGTCAATCGCCACGGCCGTCTTGCCGGTTTGGCGGTCGCCAATGATCAACTCACGCTGGCCACGGCCAATCGGAATCATCGCGTCCACCGGCATGATGCCCGTTTGCAGCGGCTGATCCACCGACTGGCGGCTCACAATGCCGGGCGCGATTTTCTCCACCGGATAATTCGTCTCCGCTCCCAGATCACCCTTATCATCGATCGGGCGGCCCAGCGCGTCCACCACGCGGCCGAGCAGCGATTTGCCCACCGGCACGGACAACAGCTTGCCGGTCGTGCGCACCTCCTGGCCCTCGGCGATGCCCGTGTGATCACCAAGGATCACCGCGCCCACCTCGGTCTCTTCGAGGTTCAACGCTAGGCCGGTCACGCCGTTGCCGAAATCCAGCATCTCGTTCATCATCGCGCCGGTCAGGCCTTCGATCTTGGCCACACCGTCACCGATCTCGCGCACCACACCCACGTTTTCGCGTGCCACATCGGTCTTGGCTCCAGCGATTTGGGCTTCAATGTCCTGCAATAGGTTGCTCATGATTTGTCGTTCTTAAATTGGGTTAGAAACTTTCGGCCAATCGGCTCAAGCGCGTCTTCACACTGCCGTCATACACATCGTCACCGAGCTTCACGCGCATGCCGCCGATCAGATCGGCGTTCTCGGCAAATTCCACTTCCACATCGGCGCCCTTCAGGCGACCGAGGCTGGCGCGCACTTCCTGCTGCTGCGCCTCACTCAGGGCCACTGCACTTTCCACGCGGGCCGAGCGATTGTTTACATCCAACTTCACCAACCGCTGCAGCTCCTGCAAGGTACCGAAGTACCCGCGCGGTTTCTTTTCAATCAACAACGCCACCGCCTGCCGCACGCGCGCCTCGTCCAGCGCGCCATCCACCTGACAACTCTGAAAGAGCTGCTTGGCGTCACGACGGGATTGCTTGCTGCCTTTCATGAAATTAAGCGGCCAATTCCTTATTGGTCTCGTCGATCAGACGCTGCTGATCCTCATCGCTCAGCACCTTGCCACTGACCTTGGCCGTGGTCTCCACCACCAACCG
>WTHG01000228.1:7740-10908 GCA_011523245.1 Verrucomicrobiales bacterium
TCGGCAATGCGCTGCTTGCGGTCTTCCAGCACTTGCAGCACCGGGCCGTAGGCAAATTTCTTCAACGCAAACGCCACGATGAGAAAGGCGATGCACTGCGAAATAAAGAGCGGCCAGTTGACGCCAAAGGTCTTGACGATTTCATCCACTCGCCCACCGCCGCCGGCGTCTGCCGCAAACAAGATCAAGTTTTCCATGTCTAAGTAAATTGGTTACTGGGCGGGAAAACCCCGCCCAGTGTAAGGGTTTAAGCGCTCTATCCGAGGAAGATCGCAATAAACACAACACCCTCAGCCAACGCGGCGAAGATGATCGCCTGCGTCCGGATATCACCGGCGGCGTCAGGGTTGCGGCCAGTGGCCTCAGCGGCTTTCATACCGATGATTCCCACACCGAGTGCGGAACCAATCGCGGCCAAACCGACGTGCAATTTGCTGGCTGCCGCTGGGGCGGCGGCGGCGGCTTCAGGGGCTGCTGCTGCTAACATTTCCAACATAATATTTCCTTTTGTTCAGTTGTTCCCAACGCCTCCACGGGTTGCCCATGGTCCGGCGTCGAAATTGTTCAGTGTGCGTGGTCGTCGTGCTTCTCACACATGAGAGCCGTGAACACCGCGCACAAAAGTGCAAAAACCAGTGCCTGCACTAACCCTACCAGAATCTCCAGCAGGTAAAACGGTAGCACGGCCAGCCAGCCAAAATACAGGCCGCCCATCGCCATCACCGTTTCCAGGATATTTTCACCGGCAAACACGTTGCCGTAGAGACGAAAGGTTAATGCCACCGGTCGCACGCCGATGGACACCACTTCGATAAGCCCCACAAAAATAAAGACAATTACCAAGAACGTGCCCAGCAACCCGCCACCGTGACCTTTCACCGAAAAAATGTGACCCGCAAATCCACCCACTCCCTGCTCCGTCAGGCTCCAGTACAACCACAGGCCCATGAAAATAGTCGCCATGGCGAGTGTCATGTTCAGATCCGCGTTCATGCCGCGCATCAAGGGTTCGGTGATATGTTCATTGTGGTGGCCCGGCTCCGCCCAGCCAATGGTGCCCAATCCGGGGATTAGGCCAAACCAGTTGGCAAATAAAATAAAGATAAAGGCGGTGGCCAAAAACCAAAAGGTGCGATGGATCATGTGATCCCCCACCACGCTCCGGAAAAAGTCATATAAACCCTCCACCAAAAACTCTACGAAATTCTGAATGCCTTCCGGTACGAGCTTCACATTACGGGTTGCCAGCTGAACGACGAAGATGATCCCAAGCGCCACAATCCAGGTCACCACCATGGAGTTGGTGACTGGGAGCGGCCCAATTTTAAATAATTCCACCGCGTTTGGGGGCAGCGATCCAAGGAAAGGCAGACCCCCGCCCAACTCAGAAGACGAAGGGAATACTTGAATCAAGTGCCCAGAAGTGCCCGAGGCCTCCTCGGCCACCAGACACGGCACGGCCATCATGAGAAACAAGACGGCCAGTATTCGCTTAAAATCCATTTTTAACCCAAAAAACGCATAAAACCCCGCCATACGCGGAACTTTGCGGGGTTGAAATTAGGGTGTGTGAATTTTTTCACAAGCATTTTTTCGGTTGTTGATGAACTTTTTTTATTTTGCCACTTCACATCGGTTTTTTCAGGCCCAATACGCCGTTCACCCAGATACTTGAAGGCAATAAAGTATTGGCTAGGCAAAGTTTTATCTCTATCCTCTTTGAATGCCCTCCAAACCGAGCCAAAGCGCTGAGGATTATCTCGAGCGGATCCATGAATTGCTGGAAAGCAAGGGCACCGCGCATGTGGCGGACATCGCCCAATCGCTGGGAGTCGGCCAGCCCAGCGTCACGAGCATGGTGCAGAAACTCGCCGATGAAGGGTACCTGCATTACGAGAAATATCGGTCACTGACGATGACCGACGCCGGCCGTGCGGTGGCGGAGCGAATCCGTGACCGGCATCAGGTTTTGGCCGGGTTCTTTACCTTGTTCGGTTTGGATGCAGAAACGCAGGCACGCGATATCGAGGGTATTGAGCATCATTTAAGCGCCGATACCTTGCGAACGTTGGCGGATCTCACGGTGTTCTTTGAACAACACCCCGAGGTGCTGAAACAGTTCAAGGCCAACCGGCCGGCACCCAAGGCAGGTGGCCCCGAGGCGTAAACATGCAACCCGGCTCGTTTGATCACCTGCTCATGGTGGCACATGAAGAGGTGTCCGTCGCCCAGGGCGATCTGCCCGCGGCCCTGCAATCCAGCGCCCGGTCTGTGCCGGTGACCTACGAGCGACAACCGAATGCCGGTTTTGTGGCCGATGGCATCGCCCCGGATACACTTGGCCTGTTCCTCGGCGAATCGTTGGCCGACGGTCCCAGCAGTCACCCGCAACCGACCCAGATCATTTTGTTTCTACAAAACCTGTGGGAATTCGCCGGCACAGATGAAGCCGCCTACCGCGAGGAAATCCGTATCACCTACCTGCACGAACTGGGCCATTACTTCGGCATGGACGAGGAAGACCTTGAAGAACGCGGTCTGGATTAATTTAGGATTTAGGAATTTGGTTTTAGGATTTAGTTTCTCCGCATGAGCTGGATCGACATCAGCATTCCTGTTCGCAATGGCATGGTGCATTGGCCCGGTGATCCCGGGTTCCAATCGCGCCTGCACAAGACCATTGGCGACGCCAACGGCAGTCCGTGCAATCTCACCCACATGAGCCTCAGCGCGCATACCGGTACGCACATGGATTCCCCGCGGCACTTCATTGATGGCGGCATCACCATGGAAGCCCTACCGCTGGATGCCGTGCTTGGGCCCTGCCGGGTGATTGAGATCCAGGACCAAACCGCCATCACCGCCGCCGAGCTCGAGCCGCACAACCTGCAACGCGGCGAACGTATCCTGTTCAAGACACGCAACTCCACGCGCAGTTGGCAAAGCGATGATTTTGATGAGGACTTCATTTACATAGCACAGGATGGCGCAAGGCATATCACCGCCGCCGGCGTGCAGACGGTCGGCGTAGACTACCTCAGCGTGGGCGGCTTTAAGAAAGACGGCGTAGAAACACACGTGGAATTGCTCGGAGCCGAGGTATGGATCATCGAAGGCCTGAACCTTAGCGCCGTGGAGCCCGGGAACTATGAACTGGCTTGCTTACCC
>WTHG01000335.1 GCA_011523245.1 Verrucomicrobiales bacterium
GATCGGCAGTAAGGCCGTGGAAAACCGGTTCCATGTTAAGAATCTGCACGCCACTATACTTACTCAACTGGGCTTTGATCCCAATCAGCTCAGTTACTTCTACCGCGGCCTTGATCAGCGGCTGGTAGGTGTGGAAGGCGCCGAGCCGATTAATCAGATTATCTAGAGGACTTAATCATCTAAAACAAAAGCGCCGGACAATGTCCGGCGCTTTTTTGATTTATCGATTAAACTCGGTTATTCATCCGGCTGGAGGATCACCTTCATCAAGCCGGCTTCGGCAGCGTAGAGGCGGTCGAACCAGTTGGCACCCTCCTCGAGGGTGGCTTTGGCGCTGATCAGCGGCTCTACCTGAATCACGCCACGCGACAGGAGATCAATGCACTCGGGGTATTCGCCGTTGGAACCGCAGGTGCCGTAGACGGTCAGCTCACGCGTGACCACCGATTGCAGCGGGAAATCCACTTCCGGCGCGAGGTTGCCGACTAGCGTGACCGATCCACCTTTGCGGGTGCCTTCGATGGCGGTCTTGACGGTGGCCGTGGCACCGACCACTTCCATGGCGATATCCGCCCCATGTCCGCCGGTAGCGTCCTGAATGGCCTTCACGGCGTCGGTGTTCTTGGGGTTGATGCCCAGATCGGCGCCGAGTTCCTGGGCAAGCTTAAGTTTTTCATCGGCGAGATCTACGGCAATCACCTTTGTGCAGCCTGCAGCCTTGAGTGCTTGAATAACAAGCAGACCTATCATCCCGGCACCTACGACTACAGCGCTATCACCAAGAGTTATTGGAGTACGGTTAACCGCGTGCACAGCCACAGATACTGGTTCGATCATGGCCGCATGCTCAAAAGACAGGTTGTCCGGTATTGGGTAAATTATATGTTCCGGCACCACTGAATATTCTGCAAAACATCCGTGTTGTCGATACTCGCTGCAGGAAACGCCTAGGACACGCCGATCTTCGCAGAGGTTTTGCTGGCCGCTTCGGCAGAAATAGCATTTGCCGCAGGAAACCATGGAATCAAAGGTGACACGATCGCCTTCCTTCACGTTTGTAACCAAACTGCCGATTTTGGCCACTACACCACTGGCTTCGTGCCCCATGATCAACGGAGGAATACGACGTCCGCTGGAACCATCAAAGCCGTGAATATCGCTACCACATATGCCGCAGGCCTTGATTTGTACAAGTACTTCATGGTCGCCAAACTCAGGGTCTGGCATATCCGTCACAGTCAGCTTTTTATATTCCTCAAGCAACAGGGCTTTCATCGGCGCGGAGGATAGGGGGGGGATCGCTTTACGCAAAGGCTTTTCATAACTCAAAAACCCAATAGCCATATTTGTTTTCTGGAGGGTTGCCTTTTTGTTGGCGTCTGATCAATTATGATCACTGACATGCGGTTCTCGATTTTTTCTGCACTTATTCTCTACCTGACTTTGATGCTCGGGCCAGTTCAAGCCGATGAGCCAAAAACACCCGCTGTTAAGCCGGCTGTTCAGGCTCGTCCTATACCAGGTCGGGGTCCAATTCGTTTGCCCGGTCGTGGGCCTGTCGGTCAACCTGCTAAGCCGGAGCCTATTAAGTGGGGCGAAAAACAAATCGTTCTCACCGCCACTATTACGGACATTAAACAGGGGCCCACCGCCCGATCTTTTCCGCCGATTTATAATCACACGCTCACTCTCAAGGTTGACCAGGTACTGCGCGGTTCACTAAAACCCGGCACCGTGCTGAAGGCGAATCATTCGGCGCGTCAACAGGCCAAGCCAAATTTTCCAGAAGGCAAGGTCGTGGTGGCCTTGAGTAATGTGCGAGGTGGGAACCGTGTCGAAGGATTGGAGTTGGCGGACGCAAAGAAGCTGGCGACTATCCAGTTGGCGTGTGAATTACCGTTGGGGTGGCGACAGGAAAACGGTAAGACGCTTTCACCCTGGGCCAAGCAAAAGGATCGGGCATGGCCGAAGAGTGTTGAGGGAGTGGGGACCAAGCATTGGTGCACGACCACCGGTCGTCCGGCCTTTTTGGTGAACGGTAATGCGACATTTCACGCGGCCAAAGTAGAGCCCAAAAAGGCGATCAAGTGGACCAATCCAGACGGCGACGGCGAATACAAGATCACAGTTTCCAATCCCACCGATCAGCCGTTGACCGTGGATGCCCTGCGGCGTGAAGGCAAACGCGTGCTTTGGAAGGAGAGCCTCGTGATTCTCTGTCAGGGCCAAGCCTACACCGCGCCGGGTTCAGTGGGGCTGTTGCGTCCCACAAAACCGGTGGTGTTGAAGCCGGGTGAAACCATTTCCACTGTGATCAACGCGCTGGAATTACAGGGGCCCAATTGGCCGCGCGGTGGGTATCGGATTGAGTTTCAGTTCTGCCTCGGGCAACGGAGCAGCAAGCAGAGCTTCTATTACATGGCCCGCCATCACGATGTGATACGCGCGTCTTTGAGGAAGCCAGTCAACTAGCTACGCTTCCACGCGCCGCCCGGAGCTGGAGGATTCATAAATCCGGTCGATGGTTTCCAGCACGGCGACCATGCTCTCGGGCGTGTTGCGGCAATCGCCGCCCTCGTGCGCGCAGCGCACCCAGTCGCGCAACAGGGCGACCATCGCCTTGCCGCCGTATCCGGGTGTGTCGTCCGGAGGTAGCTCGAAAGTTTCCTCCATGGCCATGAATTGCGGTTGGGGTCCGTGGATTTCCAATACGCCGCCGGTTCCCGCCCGGCCGGGGTCCCAATGCACCCAGCGCTGGGTGCCGCGCAGATTCCACTGAATATCATTCAACCAGCGCGG
>WTHG01000378.1 GCA_011523245.1 Verrucomicrobiales bacterium
ATCTCACGCGCCTGCTTGAGCGTGACGTTCATGGCGGCGTGTTGTTTTTTCTGGTCGGCGTTCATGGCCTGCAGGGCGTCGGCCTCGGTGATGAACAGATTATTGCCGGCCGCAGAGGCGGCGACTTCCTCGGCGGTGAGGGCGCGGTTGTAAAGGCGCGCTTTGTCGATGGAAACATTTAGATATTTATTTCCACGGGCAGGCTTGTGGCGCAGGCCGAAGATGATGGAGGTTTGGTTTTTAGGGAAGGTGGCGCGGGCGCGGCGGAAGGGTTTGCCGTACGGCACGCCGTTGCGGTAACACAGGGTGGTGCCGTCCTCGAGATAAACCATCGCCAGATGAATGAGCTGGTTGACGGCGGTCTCGGGTGTGGAGTCGGGGAAATCCAGTGTGCGCGCGAAGCCGTTGCTGCCGGAGATCCAGTGCCGGTTCTTGCGTTCGCCGAGCACAATGGTGTCAAAGAAATCTCCCGGCCCCTGCGTGCCCATGACGCCACCGCCGCGTTGGTCGAGGTTGGGGATGGAGAACCATACTTCCAGTGTCTTGGCTTTTAAATCGATCGGCAGCTTGGGGCTTTCGAGGAAGGCGCGGTTGAGCACTACCTGGCCGTCCTTAAAGGAAACATTGCCACTGGGCTTGAGCGGGAGATTGCCCACAACGCTCTTGAGGTCGCCGTTAAATTCCCAGGCGGCGTAGGGCTTGAGGTCGACCGGTTTTTGGTTGGTCGTGTTTTTCTTGCGCTCCTGAAGCAGGCGCTCGCGAATGGGGTCGATCAGCTTGGCGATGTCGGCTTCGGTCGTCTTGATCAGTTGCTCCAAGCCGCGCTTGCGTTCGTCGATCTCACGATTGGCTGCCACCATGTCCGACACATCGGGCAGCTTGGGTTTGAAGTTGTCGCTGTACCAGTCGCTCAAAAAATCACTGCGATAGCTGAACTCCGGCTGAATCAGCTCGGTGATCGAGCGGTTCTCGACGAAAACCGTATCGAACAGCAGCAGCGGCTCGACAAGCATTTGCAGGCTGGCGGGGTGGGTCTTGTCGAACGAGAAATAGCGGTGCTGTTGCGGGTTGGGTGTGGCGGCGAGGATGTTTTCCAGCTGCATCCATTGCGACGGGAAACTGTCAAGGAAGCGCTCAATCTTCGGATCGGCCAGCATGCGGTCAACGGTCTTGGTGATTATCTCGGGCTTGGCCAGTTCGCCCTTGCCGGCCAGTTCGAGCAGTTCTGCATCCGGACCGCTGGCCCAGAGGAAAAACGACAGGCGCGAAGCCAGGGCATACTCGCTGAGCTTGGGGGCGGTGGTGTGGTAGTGGAACAAAAACATCGGCGAGGAAAGCGCGGCCGAGGCGACCTTTTTCATCATGGCCGGGTAGGGCATCTCCTGTTTCAGTTTGGCGAGGGCGTAGGCGGTGTAACGGTCGATGGTGGCTTTCTCCACGGGCCCGCGGAAGGCGCGTTGCAAAAAGTCGGCAATACGTTGGCGCGTCTCAGCCGGCACATCGGCGTCAGCGGCAGGTGCCTTGAAAAAGGTGTTCCAAATGCCGACGGTGTTTTCGTTGAAGTCCGGGCTTTCCACGACCGATACGCTGAGGCGCAGGAAGGCATCGAAGAGCAGCGGCGAAAGCGTCAGTTGATTGGCTTGATTATCGAACCCGTGCGAGGCGCGGAGATCCTGCGGGAACGGTCGCACCTCGCGCAGCCCGGCGGCGGGATTGAGCGCGAGCGAACGGACATTCACACGATCGGGCACCTTGGGGGTGTTGAGGTAAATGGTCTCGCGCGTCATCAGCTTTTCCGACAACGCAAACACATCGCGGTTTAGGCGAAACAAATCGCGCACGGTGTAGTTGTACTGGAACCGGTTCAGGCGTCGCGGCGGGTTGGGCTTGGACACCTGGCCGGTTGCCGCCGTGCGCAGCAGCGCCTTGAGCGTGATGAGCATGTCCGCGCGGGCGGCGGGCGGCAGCAGCGGTTCATCCTCCGGCGGCATGTCGCCGGCATCGAGCACGTCGATGAGTTCTTTAATCAGCGCCGGTTTAGCTAGAAATTGGCCGGCGTTGGCAATTTCCTTGAGGTTGACCTTGCCCTTCACCTTGTCGCCGCCGTGGCATTTGACGCAATGCTTGGCAAACACCGGCTGCAGCTTTTGCCGGAAATCATCGGCGCCCTGAGCGGGCAGCCATGCGAACGCGAAAACCAAAAGGCTCACGCAAAGGCGCGGGGGCGCGGAGGGAACCCAGTCTAATATTTTCTCCGCGACTCCGCGGTTCCGCGTGCGATTCAACATCATTACGCCCACAACTCGGAGATGACGCCGTGGCTGTCGGCGTAGGATTCCAGCTCCACGCCCATGAGGTTGGCCATGGTGAGCCAGAGGTTGGAGTTGAGCGTGCCGCTCTTCATCTTGATGAACCGGCCCTGCTTGATTTGGCCCTGCGCACCACCGGCCACGACCATCGGCAGATCGTAGAACTGGTGCGTGGCACCGTCGCCCAACGCCGCGCCGTAGCTAATCAGCGAGTTGTCCAGCATCGTGCTGCCGTCGGATTCCTTGATCTCCTTCATGCGCTGGATCATGTAGGCGTACTGCTGCATGTGGAAGGTATCGATCTTCGCCAGTTCAAGGTAGCCATTGCCCTTTTGGTTGTGCGTCATGTTGTGATGTTGCACGGGCTTGTCGAAAACTCCCTCGTACATCAGTGTGGCATCCCAGCGCTCCGGGCCGATCATAAAGGTGCAAATGTTTGTGATGCCCATCTGAAAGGCGAGCAGCATGAGGTCGGCCTGTAGG
>WTHG01000353.1 GCA_011523245.1 Verrucomicrobiales bacterium
ACACACACAATTGATAAGGAATTTAAACTAAATCACATTCAATGATTTAGTATGAGGTTGAGTACAGAAGAAGTTCAGAGAAGTTCAGCATCAAACCACTGTTAAATGCTGATTTACTCAAATTCATCGAAATCAGAGAATAGCTGTAAACTATTCAGTCTGAAAGATTTATTGATTCAACTTATGGATTACGAAGAGGGTTTTCGAACCAATTAAAACTGGTGTCCAAGTTCAAGATCAGAGAGATCGCCCTTTATGGCTGACAGTAGGCTGTACGTCGCTACTTCAGAGTCCGGTTTAGCGTGTAATAGGCTTCCGGGTGCAGCAGCGGGCGGCCTGTGTGATCGCGGACGCCGCGGGCGTGGAGTTCGTAAACGTAGCCCTCGCGCATCTCGTCCACTGCCAGGTCAATGAAAAGACCGAGCGCGTCCAGTCCGGCAAATTTCACCTCGTGTGTTTTCACATCCACCGGCTCACCGCCGTAGCGAGAGTGGTAGGGGTAGGTGTAGCTTTTGAGCGTGTAGCTCTTGGGCGAGATAGCCGTGCCGACATCGAGCATCTGTGTGAAGCTCAGTCGAAACCCGTACCGCGTGACGGACATACTCTTCATTTCAAAGGGTACCTCGCCGGTCCATTGCAGGCGTTGCAGGCCGTAGCTCTTGGTGCCTAGCGAATTCCAGCCGCGATTGCTTTGGCCGATGTACATTGAGCCATCCGCACCCCATTCCAGCCGAAGCGCAGCGCAGTCGAGGCCATCGCGAAAACGAAAACAGACCCCCTGATATTCGCCGCCGACCTTTTCTAGATTCACGCGCGACACAAACGACATCGTAAACTCTCCACAAAACAATTGTCCGGCGAACGGGCCAAATCTGCCCTTTGTGCTGTCGGCCAAAATATCCGTTGTGCTCATGCCCATCTTGCGGTAGGGAAACCACACCGCCGGCAGTTTATAAGCCGGGATGCGCTTGGCGGCCTCGGCCACGGTCAGATTCTTCGGCAGGGGCTGGTTTACCTTGAAAGTTGCTTCCGGGCGGCTGGTGAATTGTAGAGAGTCGGCGTGCCCATGGAACGCGCCGCGCTTCACATGTACCAGCGGACATGTGGGAAACCAGTTGCCCTGCTGATCAGTGGCAAACACATCGCCGGCGAGATTGGTGCCGATGCCCGACGGCGACCGGAAGCCGCCGGAGATGGGCGCCCACGAGCCGTCGGGCTTCACGCGCAGGCTCCAGCCCCGCCATTGAGTGTTAGGGTTGGGGCCCTTGCCGATGGAGCAGTTGAGCGCCACCCACAAGTTACCGACACCATCCACGGCCGGCCCGTATGCGTACTCGTGGTAATTCCCTGTCACCCCCCAGCCTTTGGCGTGTGTGAGATATTCGTCGGCGCGCCCGTCGGCATTGGTATCGCGCAGCCGCGTCAGTTCGCTGCGTTGCACGGTGTAGAGATCGCCATTTTGCAGCGCGAGCCCGAGCGGCTCGTGCAGGCCGCTGGCGAACCGTTTGTATACCGGCTGGTCGGTCGAGAGCTTCTCGGCAATCCACACCTCGCCTTTCCGAATCGCAATCGCCATCCGATCTCCCGGCATCGCTGCCATGCCGCTGACCTCGAGCTTCAGATCCTTCGGGAAGGGGACGGTGGTGAGTTTGTAATAATCCTTTTCGGCGGCGTTTGCATTGAACCCCAGAGACACAGAGAGCACAGAGATGATGAGTTTAAAAAACCTCTGTGCGCTCTGTGTCGTTGGGGTGATCATTCGGTTTACCATGACAACTGCACCTCCAAAACGGTGTTGTCGTTTGTTTTCAAATCAATAGGCGCGATCAGTTCGGCCTTCCCATTGATGGTGCGCACGCGCGCGGTCGGGGCGATGAGGGTGAGTTTGTTGGCGCCGATCCACACGCCACGTTCGCTGGTGAAAAACTCGTTGGCCAATGCCAGTCGCACCCAAAGTTTTCCTTCGCCGGCGCTGAACTCCATCCGCCGCCGCAAACCACCGCCTTTAGGAGAAAGCGTATCGGTGATGTCGGTCTTGCCATGGCGATAGAGCAGGGTCGGCGTGCCGTCCTTGGCCAAGCGGTAGCCGCGAAACAGCAGTCCACCTTCGGGCCACGGTTTGCCTTCCTGCAGCCGACCGACGGCTGGGCCGGTGGGGAACTGAATGATATCCGTGCCAAGCGGCTTGGCCAGCGGGGTGAATCGGTCGTCCCATGTGCTCTCGGCATCGAGAAATTTCCCACGCCACAGGGTCGTCCAGCCGACGGCTTCGGAATCAAATGCCGTATGCACCCCGGCGGGAAAGCCGATGGCTATCGCATGTGTACCGGCGCCTTCCATAAAGGTGCGAAACACGATGGGCCGTTTGTCCGGCTTCAGCTCGAAACCGCCCTTCTTTTCCAAGCCTTCCGGCAGGCGGGTTTGCTCCAGCTCATTGAGATACACCCACAAGCTGTCAATCTGGCGTTCGGTATTGCGGCCCAAGATGGGGCTGATGGCTTTGCCTTCGGGCCAGAACGACGGCATGCGCGTACCGGGACGAAAGGCAGCAGGGTTGATCAGATAATCGCGAAACCATTCAGGCCGCAGTCGCTCGGGCGCACTGGCCAAATCGAGCGCCTGGATGCCAAGCGATTGATGGCCGGCCAGTTGATGGCAGGTAATGCAATTGAGCCCTTTAACGCCCATCAAATCGCGGCCGTATTTGTTGCGGCCCACTTTGTTTTCGCTGCCGTCCCGCGGTGTGGGTTTCACATCGGCGCGGGCATCGGCCGCGGCGAATAGCTGTGA
>WTHG01000114.1 GCA_011523245.1 Verrucomicrobiales bacterium
GGATCTGGCGCGCAAAGGCTATGGGCGCACTTCACCGAACCCGATGGTTGGGGCTGTGCTGGTGAAAGGACGCGCCGTAATCGGCAAAGGATGGCATCGTCGCGCAGGCGAGGCTCATGCCGAGGTGAAGGCGATTCGCGACGCAGAACGGCATGATTACAACGTCAAAGGCGCGACGTTATATGTGACGCTGGAACCCTGTTCTACCACAGGTCGCACGCCGCCTTGTACAGAGGCCATTCAGAAGGCAGGAATCAAGCGAGTGGTGGTGGGGGCTGTGGACCCGAATCCCAATCATGCAGGGCGGGCATTTCGGGTCCTGCGCAAAGCCGGCATTGAAGTGCGGCAAAAGGTGCTGCTCCAAGAGGCTCTGTTGCTGAATGAGACATTTAACCACTGGATAACGACCGGATTGCCATGGGTGACGGTGAAGGCGGCGATGACGTTGGACGGTAAAATCGCCACGGAGAGTGGCGAGTCTAAATGGATAACCGGCGAGTCGGCGCGGCGCAAAGGGGTTTATCTGCGCAGAGGAAGCGATGCGATTTTGGTGGGGGTGGAAACGGTGCTGGCGGATGATCCCAGCTTGCTGGCACGCGGGAAGCGTGGCGGGGTGCAATTGCGCCGGGTGATATTGGATTCCAAAGCAAGGACGCCACTGGGGGCGCAGGTCGTTTCCGATGGGCTAGAGGAACACACCACGGTGGTGGTGGTGCGGGGCGCTTCGGCCAAGCGAGTAGCCGCACTTCGCCGGCGGGTGAATGTGGTTGAGGCACCAGCACGAAAAGGGCGAGTAGATTTACGATGGTTACTCAAGCGTTTGGGGAAAGAATCAGTCACCAGTCTCTTAGTGGAAGGCGGCGGCGAGGTAAACGGAAGTTTTCTGCAGAGCGGCTTGGCGCATCGGGTGGCGTTTTTTTATGCCCCAAAAATCCTTGGGGGAAGCCGTTCACGGGCGGCCGTTGGTGGGGAAGGTTTCCAGTGTTTGCAGGATTCCTTGCAGCTGCGTGAAGTGTCTTGGGAACGCTTGGGGGCGGATTTGATGTTGACGGCCCGCGTGGTGAACGTTTGAGTGCGCGCGATGTTTACGGGGATTGTCGAGGAAACAGGGACGGTGGAATCGGTGCATCCGGGCGATCAGTCCATTCGTTTGACGTTGTCTCTCCGGAAAACCGGCACGGGGCTCAAAGTGGGCGACAGCTTGTCGGTAAACGGTTGCTGCCTCACGGTGGCGGAACTGGCGACCAAAGGGCGGACCAAAACAGCGCAGTTCGATCTTCTGCAGGAAACCTGGCGGCTGACGAACCTTCAGGATTGTCGCGCGGGATCATCTGTTAACCTGGAGCGCAGCCTAGAGGCGGGCGGTCGACTGGGTGGGCACTTTGTCACGGGGCACATTGATGGCATGGGTAAAATTGTTTCCTGGGAACAGAAGGGAGAGGATCATCAATTGCAAATCGCGGCGTCCGATGATGTGATGCGTTACATCGTCCACAAAGGCTCGGTGGCAGTGGATGGCATCAGCCTGACGGTGGCGTCGGTAGAGAAGGACTCCTTCACAATCTGGATCATCCCACACACGTTTGAAGAGACTGCGTTGAAAGAACGCGCCGTGGGGGATGCTGTCAATTTGGAGTCGGATATTCTCGGGAAATATGTGGAGCGCTTTGCCGCGCGTTAAGCGGCAGGGGCGGCCGTGCTTTTGCGGATGACCAATTCGGCAGGTAAGCGCTTGGTGCTCACGGATTCGTTGGTTAATAGGTTCTTCATGGATTCCATTGCGGCGAGGCCTCGTCGGTATTTCGGTTGGCGCACGGTGGTGAGGGGGACCCGGAAATATTCAGCGGATAATACATTGCCAAAGCCGGCGACGGATAGATCTTGCGGAATGGAGACGCCTTGATTGAGTAGCGTGTTGGCCGCGCCGAATGCCACCAAATCGTTGGCGGCTACCATGGCGGTGGCAGCGGGTTTTTCGTTGATGAATTGCAACGCAGCAGCGGCGCCTTCCTCGATGGTGGCGCCGGCTTGGAATACCAGTTTCTCGTCCACCTCCAGCCCATGATCCATCAGGGCACGGCGATAGCCTTCGTATCGTTCCTGTGCCCAAGGTGCGAAGGTGGGGCCCGTAAGGCAGGCGATTTGTTGGTGCCCCAAGTCCAGCAGATGTTGAGTCACAGCCTTTGCGGCTGCGAGATCGTCGGTTTCCACATTGGGGAAGTCGCTGCAAAATAAAGCGCGATGCCCAAGGATTACGGTAGGCGTCTTCCGGCGTTTGAGTTCCTCGTATATGCCGGCGGAAGAATCCGGCCGATAGACTGGTCGAATGAATAAGCCATCCACCTGACGGGCTAGTAACCGGCGTATGCAGTCCGCTTCGCGGTCAGCGTTATTGAGCGTTTGCGCGACGATGATTTCATAGCCCATTTCGTGCGCTTGCTCTTCAATCGCCATGAACGTGCGTGTGTACATGGGGTTGCTGAGCGCAGAAATGATCAGGCCAAATTGCTGCGTGCGGCTCGTGCGAAGGCCGCGTGCGGAATTGTTGGGTACGTATCCTGCACGGTCTGCGATCGCACGAATGCGCGCCTTGGTGTTATCGGATATATCCGGCTCATTCCGTAACGCCTTGGAAACGGTCATCACGGAAACCCCTGCGCTCTCGGCGATGTCTTTGAGGCGGATCATGCGTGCGAGCCGGTCCAGTGCAGCTTGTGCCGCAGCGTCTCAAAAAAGGAATGGCCCTCCAGCCGCACGAGCCGTGCCTTTTGGCGACTGCGACGGAT
>WTHG01000424.1 GCA_011523245.1 Verrucomicrobiales bacterium
CGGCAAGGCTGCAATGGCTTCCACTAAACGCGGCACATGCCGACGCAACAGCGGCTCACCGCCGGTGAGACGAATTTTGTTTACCCCTAAACCGGAGGCCACTCGCACCGCCCTAGTGATTTCCTCGTAGGTCAGAAAATGGGAACGCGGCTTCCATTCATGATGAATGGGCTGAGGTGTGTCGGAGGAAGTGCGTTGATAAAAATCCGCTGCCTCTTCCGTCTCAGGGAGACAGTAGAGGCAGCGGAAATTGCAGCGATCGGTGATACTGATGCGCAGGTCACGAATCTGCCGGCCATGCGCATCAATCAATCGTGTCACGGTCTGATTCTGCACCGTGACTGGTGAGAGCGCAATCGCATTACTCCTCCGATGAGGTAGGAGCCGGTGTTTCTGCCGGCGGTACCGGGGCTGGAGCCGCAGGCGTTTCCGGAGCCGTTTGGCTTTCCGGAGCGGCTTCGACCTCCGGCTCAATCACTTTGCCATTGATGATCACGCGCCCATCACTGGTAAGCTCCACGGAAACGTTTTCGTTTTGCGGTTCTTCAGCTGACACCGGTTGTTCGCCGGTTTTCCCAGCGCGCAAGGCGGCGTGTTTCTGGGCCACAGTTTGGCGCTTGGCGTAGATTCCGATGCCACGCCGCATCCAGTCCATGCGCTTGGCCACTGCGATGTCGGACTTAATACGCTTCACTTGAGCGGAGAGGAACTCCAGATCGTTCATTTGCTTCACCAGCACAGCCTTTTCATCCTGCAAACGCAAAAGTTCGCCTTCGAGGAAAGTGCGGTCCCCCTCGGAATCATCAAGCTTTTGATTGGTCTCTGCGATTTCTGTGTTGAGATTGGCGATCTTCACTTCCAACGCGCCTTTTTCCTGATTGAGCGTGTCGTTCTTGGTCTCCAGGGCCGCAATCAACTCCACACGTTGTTTGGTCTCGTCGGCTACCTTGGTTTGGAAATCCTCCAGTTCCTTAGCCTTGGCCGCCACCAAATCAGTTTGCACTTTGAGATCGGCTGCCGTTTTCACCAGTTCTTCTTCGGCCTTCACTTTGGCGGTGTTTACTTCCTGTAGTTTGGTTTCCACGGCCCCCAAATCCTGGGCATGTTGCAGCTTCAACGCATCCATTTCAGCAGTCTTTTGGGTGAGATTCATGTCCAGCTGCGTCGCCTTGGTCTTTTCTGTTTCGACCTCGGTATTCAGTTCCACAATACGCTTGTCCTGAGTTTGAACCGTCTCTTCCAGCGTTTGCCGTTCGGTATCGAGTTGATCGCGTTGGGTACGGTAATCGTCCCGCTCACCGCGAATGGAGTCGCGTTCTTTTTGAATGGCGTTTCGTTCGGCCTTCAGCTTGGCGTAGGCGTCGAGTTTACTTTGATTGCTGACGATCGAGAAAATACCGATTCCTGCGGTAATCGCCGCCAGCATCACAATGGCGATAGATTTTTTGTCCTTCATGGTGGGCCTTCATCTTGCCATGAGTGGCATACCTGACACGCGAAACTTATTGGGTCCGTGTCAACAGATTGCTGTTAGATTACTCACAGGCTGTGCGCAACTTCGCTTTTTGTATTGGCTCGGGAAACGCTTCCCGCCACACTGGCCGCGTGGACAATATGGATCTCCCCCAACAACGCATGCCGGAGACGGCCGACGAAATTGCTGCTGCCGTTTTCAGCGAATGCCTGATCACTTTGGTACGCACCGCAGCCATGCTGCTGGGCAAGGTTACCGCCCCCGCTACCGGTGAACCGGTCAAGGATCTCGTCCGTGTGCAGTTAGTGATTCAACAACTTGAGTTGCTCGAGAAAAACGCCGCAAAGCTCAGCCTAGACGAGCAGCAACTTCTCAAGCAAAGCCTACAGGAATTACGCATGGCCTATGTGAGCGCTGCCGGCCAACGCCCTGAAGACGCCTTGGAAGAAGAGGGAACCCAGACCGCTGAATCGACCGACACCGCGGATGCAAATCCCTCCTCGCCCGAACCCTCCGAACCAGCGCAGTCTCCTGAAGCCACCACCCCGGAGCAATCTGATGAGGATGTTGAAGAGGACGACGACGAGGAAGACAACCGAAAGCGGTTCGTCAAGAAGTACGACTAACAGCTAGCCGTGCTAGTCCAAAAAAGTTTTCACACGCGCCTGCTCCAATAGGAGTTTCACGTAGACCGGTAATTTTTCGTTAATTTTCTTTTGGTACAAATGCTCTCGAATTTCAGCACGCACTTCGCCAATTTTCTTTGCCCCAGCCGGCTCGAGTTTCATTACGCGAATGATGTGAAAGCCGGTTTCCGATTCCACTAGCTCCGGCACATTGATACGCATGGAAAATACCCGTTCCGCAATTTTGGGATCGGCCACGGACCGGTAGAGACGAAATTTCCCGCCATCATGTTTGGTCGCCAAATCCTCGGAGAATTCCTTGGCCAACTGAGGGAAATTCACACCGGCCACGGCCTTGGCTTGCACCTTGGCTGCCGTCGCCTGCTTGGCCGCGCGTTCATCGGGGTTCAAACGCCGTCCTGTTACCAAGTCCACCTTAGTCAACAGCACATGCTCAACCTCGGCGTACTCAGGCGTTTTCCACAGGGTGGGATTTTCGTTGTAGAATTCCAGCACCTCCACTTCCTTCACCATGGTCTGTGGCTTGAGTTCGCGCTTGAGCACTTCCTGCGTCAAGGCCTGTTCTTGAAGGAATAACCGGTACGTATTGGTGCTCATACCCATTCCTTCGATCTTAAGACTGAAGGCAGCGGCAGCGGTGAACTGCCCTCGCAGCATAGTGTA
>WTHG01000053.1 GCA_011523245.1 Verrucomicrobiales bacterium
TCCTCCAGATTGAGAAACGCATGGACGGGCAATACCCCACCGCCCATATCGTCACCGCGTTCAACATGGGCTTCCGCTTCCGTACCGCCGCCGATACCGCAAAAATTAAAGGCATGCCCAAGCCACTGGCCGAACCGGCTGCGGAAGAAATCCGGCGAGTCGCCTTCGGCTATCGCTCCGCGCTGGGCATGGATCCACGTGCCTTTAATCGCCTTGGCGGCAACCGCGTGCGCAACCGGCAAGTGGCGATGTTTTACCGCACGACCGGGTTGGATCTGACTCACCCCGGCTCTCCGGCCAAGGCTATGGCGTTGGAGGATATTCGGGCCCCGCGAGACTCGCGCATCTTTATCCGCGGCGAACGCACCAATCTGGGTGACCGCGTGCCCCGCCAGTTTCTCGAGCTCATCGAAGGCGAGGATCGCGTGCCGTTTAAAGAAGGCTCCGGCCGGTTGGAACTCGCGCAATCGATCGCCAGCAAGGACAATCCGCTGACCGCCCGCGTGATGGTGAACCGCGTGTGGCAATGGCATTTCGGCGAAGGCATCGTGCGCACCCCGAGCGATTTCGGTTTGCGTAGTGATGCTCCGAGCCATCCGGATCTGCTCGACTGGCTGGCGCGTCGGTTCATGGACGAGGGATGGTCCATAAAACAGCTCCATCGGTTGATTATGAACTCCGCGGTGTATCAGCAAAGCGCAACGAACGACCCGGCTTACGGCAAAATTGATCCGAACAACGCGCTGCTCTATAAATGGAATTTGCGCCGCCTGGATTTCGAATCGATGCGTGATACTCTCTTGGTGATGGGTGATAATCTTGATCCTGCCCAGGGGGGGCGTCCGGTACGGCAGACCGGCACGCCGCGCCGCACCGTATATGGATACGTGGATCGGGCCGCTTTGCCGGACGTGTATCAGGTTTTCGATTTTGCCAACCCGGACATGAGCACCGCGGAGCGCGTGGAAACGATCGTGCCACAACAGGCGCTGTTTCTGATGAACAGTCAAAGCGTGCTGCAACAGGCTCGCCGTCTGGCGGCTCGTTCTGAAGTGGCCCAGGCCGAGCAGGTGGAAGACAAGGTCCAGGCGTTGTATGAGATTGTATTTCAACGGGCGCCCACACCCAAGGAACTACAGGCTGCTGAGGTATTCGTGAAAAGCCAGCCGCCCTTGCCACCGTATAGGCAGACCCAATACCAGCGGCAGATGCAAGCCGCTCGCGAACGCGCCAAGGCCTACACCAAGCGCTTCAACCGTCCCGCGCCCACTACTATCTTCAACAACATTCCCATCCCTATGAGCCCAGTCGACAAACTGGCCCAGGTGCTCATGGAAACCAACGAATTCCTCTACGTGCAGTAGGGTTTTGTGGTAAATTAACCCTATGAACGACGACCCCAAAACGAAATCGGGCAAAGAGCCCTTGCCGACTGATGAATCAGCTAAACCAGTTCAGCCGGACAAACCTGCGGCGACGGAGCCCTCAGCGGAGGAACAAATGGCGGCGTACGAAGATGACTTGAAAAATACGGACTGGGGGCATCAACCCTGTTGAGTCACAAACCGACTCAAAAGAAAAAGGCGGGCCAACCAGCCCGCCTTTCTTATTGCCAAAATTCAGTTTATTGCAGTTCGGAGGCCTTGGCCTTCACGAGGGCGTGCATCTTGGCCAACTTATTAGCCAGTGAATTGGATTGGTGCTGGCCGAACACCACCGCGTCGGCTGGGGAAACGCCAGTGATGATATGGCAATATTGGTTGTTGGCCATAATGCCCAACATCTCGCCGGTTTGGCTGAAGACTAGATCGCCTTGCGAGGGGCTGAAGTCACCCATAATAGAGCGCACCAGGCTCTTGTCGAATTTCACATACTCGCGGTTACGTGGATCCATCCGGAAGATCACCTCGCCGAAGCTCCGGCCGTCGCGCTTCATGATAAATGCTTTGGGAAACTTGAACGGTTTAGCGGCCAGCTTGTAGGGCTTCACGCCCAGTGCTTTGACCTGCGGGGAATCCGGTGGCCCCACCGGGGCAATCACGATGCGTGGATCGCTTTTTAGGAAACGTACGTGGTGAAGAGGTTGTGCGCCCGTACTGGAGCTTGAAAGCGAAGCGGCCGATTCACGCCAGCCCAGCGCATTGGCCGCCAACCGGTAAGGTGTTTCCCGGACGTGGGTAATGGCGTGGACGTAAGGGATGTTTTTGCGCGTGGCCGGATTGTACTCCAACACCTCAATGAGGATGGTGTTGCTTTCCTTTTTGGTTTTGGAAAGCGCGCGCGCGGCGGTGGTGAGCAGGTTTACCCGATTTTGAGAATACAGCGTCGCCATCATGTTGGCGTTGATGGGTTGATCGGGAATCTTCTTGGCAATCTCATCGCGTAACTGTTGGGCGGCGGCTTGGGCAATTTCCTTATCCTGCCTCTCATTCACCACCGCCTTAGTGAGTTCCTGTTTTTCAGCGGTGGTGGCGGCCAAGGCCTGTTCCACTTGCGCCTTGGCTTTTGTAGTGGCAACCACTTGGGCTTGAGCTGTCTCAACGCGTTTTAGAGCGGTATTGGCGATTGTGTTGGCCACTTGAACTCGTTTCTCTGCCATGGCTTCTATTTTGGAGATCTGTACTTGGGCGTTGTTTTTTGCTGCCTGAGCCTCGGCATTGGCGGTGGCTGCACGGGTGTTGGCGGTGGCTGCAACTTTTTGTGCTGCAATGGCTTCGGTTTTAGCGGCGGCGGCGGCTTGTTTTTCCCGCTGGGCAAGGGCCTGAGCTGCGGCGAGATCTT
>WTHG01000001.1 GCA_011523245.1 Verrucomicrobiales bacterium
GGGTTCAGGGCGGCAATAAGGCTTTCGAAAATCAGGCGGCCATCGTCCTCGTTCAGGGCCGACTCAGCGGCGCGTTCGGGATGCGGCATCATGCCGGCCACATTGCGCGCGGGGTTACAGATACCGGCGATGTTCTTAAGCGACCCGTTAGGGTTGGCATGATCGGTCACATCCCCATCGCGATCGGCGTACTGAAACAGGATTTGGTCTTTGGCCTCCAGCTCCTCTAGCGTGCCGGCGTCACAAAAATAATTTCCCTCTCCGTGCGCAATGGGAATACGCAGCAGTTTGTTTTCAGGAATAGACTGGGTGAAGGGTGAGTTCTGTGTAGCCACTTTCAGGTACACATGTTCGCAGCGGAACTGCAGCGAGCGATTGCGGATCAACGCGCCCGGAAGCAGACCGGCCTCACAGAGAATTTGAAATCCGTTGCAAATCCCCAGCACTAGACCGCCCTGATCGGCAAATTCCTTTACCGCCTGCATCACCGGACTAAAGCGCGCAATGGAACCCGTGCGCAGGTAATCGCCGTAGCTGAAGCCGCCCGGCACCAGCACCGCATCCACATCGCCCAGCACACTTTCCTTGTGCCACAATAGGCGGGTGGGATGCCCGAGCACATTCTGTAACACATGCACGCAGTCCTGGTCGCAGTTGGACCCGGGGAACTGGAGGACGGCAAACTTCATTAGTCCTCGAGCTTAAGCCGGTAATCTTCGATGTTCGGGTTGGCGAGAAACTTATCGGCGTACTCACTGAGCTTGGCTTTCACTGTGTCCGCGTCGCCATCCATCTCGATCTCGATGTACTTACCAACGCGCACCTCGCCCACGCCGGTACAGCCCATGTGCTCGAGGGCGGTTTGCACCGTCTTACCCTGTGGATCGAGCACCTCCGGTTTTGGTGTAATAATGACTTTGGCCTTCATCAGTGGCTGCGCCCTTGAAAGACCGTATTTATTGCGCACCGGTCAAGGGGAATTGGTGAGTGTTATTAACAAAAAAGCCCGCTCCGAAGAGCGGGCTGCAACACAGGTGGCGCTAATGCTTACCAGGCATATTGCCAGCCAAGGGTTAGGGTCCAATCCCGTTCCATTTGGTAGCCATCGTAGTTCTGGTATAGCGGCTTCACAAACTCGAAAGCCAGACGGTGGCCATTTCCCAGTGTGTAATTCGCTCCCAAGCCGAGACAGGTAACGAAGCCTCCCTGCATGTCTTCACGTCCGCCGGGCATCATGCTCCGCATGTTGGTGGTGTTGTCCTGACCGTCCACATTTCCCCATACGGCACTGTGTAATCGCGCGCCGAGCGAGAGATGATCGTTCATGGGTTTCTGCGTCCAGAGATGCGCATCCAAACGGTTCCCCAATGTGTAATCATGGTCGTTATCTCCCAGTCGAATAGTGCCGTGTGTCTGCGCGCCCCAAGACCATGTTTCCGCCTGCTTGAGATAAGTAATCCCGGGCAACAGGTCGAAGGTACCCGAACCGAGTTGCATGGGGTATCCGAGCGTTCTAGTACCAGCCGCATTCTTTTCATCAATTGCGCCGGTGGGCAGGGAAAGGCCAATGGTGAAGTGCGCTTTGGCGTCTTCCGTTTCATAAAACTTCCGCATGCCGCTGAATCGCACATCGCCCCAACCCTCTGATTCGTTGTTTGTGACTGTCCCTGCGTTATTTACACTATCCATGGATTTCTCATGGTGCATAAGCATCAGCATTAATGTCCACTCATCGGTCGGCGCGTGCATAATTCCCAGCATTTGCATGTGCATATCCATCTTGGTGGGAGCTTTGCGCATCCCTGCCCCAGCGCTAAAGGTGGAATCATTATGCACAGCGCTGGACGGCACGCTGCTGTCGCCGTTCATGAGACCGTTCATTTCCATGTAGCTATAGCGATAGCTCACCATCCATTCGCCGGCGTTGTGGGTGTGATCGCCCATCACGTTGATGGGAGCGTGGGAATCGGGGCGCGCTGAGCTATACTCATGCGCGTTTAAGTTCAGAGCCGTCATGACGGCGAGGATCAAAATTGTATTCTTCATGTTATTAAAAAAAGTAGTTGATGAGCTGCGCACGGCACAGGTCTCATCGAGATTTTAGGGTGGCGCATCGATGCGCCGGGTTTTGGGGGAATGAAATCAGGCCGCGCTTTCTGGAGGAGGCGGCTGCGGAGCTGTATGAAGGGTCAACGGTGGATTGAAGTGTTCTACCTGTTGAAGCTTATCTTGCGGGCGCGGAACCAGAATGGCGGTGGTGTGCAACACACCTTTGATCTCCACGCCTTGAAACACGATGGCTTTGCCTTCAGCTTCCTCGGCACCCTGCCGGTCATCAATCAGCCGACATATCATGCAGGATTGCTGACCGGCCACGGCGCGCTCCATAGCGGTGTCCCAATCCATGGTTCGCGCATTCTGGACGGCCATGCCAGTCCAAGCGACGAGTTGTAGAGCGGCCCAGTTGAACCCCATGCACATGCCAACGGCACCAAACAGAACTGTCCGGCTCCAGCCGGTGATGGAAGCGGCGGACGACACGCTTAGTTGTTGATGAGCAGGCGAAATTCCTCAGACAACTGGCTGTTGCCAACGGGGGCCGGGATGGCGTTGTATTTCCAATTTACCTTAATGCGGTAGCGCAGCTCGGGTGCCGGTGTGGGTACGGGCACGAGAGCTTCCCAGCGATTGGTCATCTTGGGGGTGTTTTTCATGGGATAACTGTTGGTGCCAATCATCACTTGCGGCTGCACGCTCTCGTGGCGCACAGAGGCTTGGTTGCTTTCCCAGATGATTTCTACGGGATAAAACCCCGAACTATTGCGGGGCAGCGCGCCCGGCGTGAGGTTGGTGATCTTGTGATACATGCAGCCCATCAGCATTAGTGGGCTCAACAGGCAGACAGTGGCACGTACAAATCTCATGATCGCGGAAGACCGAGCTTTGCACCGCCCTTCTGCCTTGTAAAGGGTTTTGGCGGCAAATTGAATTGACCGCTTGGGGTTCCTCGGGTAGGACTCCGCGTTCCCTCTGGGTTAATTTTACACACTATGTTTGGCACTGTACGCAAGCACTCGCAGCCGCTTTGGATCGTGATCATCATCATGGTCGTCATCAGCTTTGTCGTCTATTTCACTCCGGGCTACGATCCCTTTGAGAATCAGGGCGGCACGGCCACCGAAATCGATGTGGAACTTTCCTTTGCCCGCCAGCAAGTGCTTCTGGAGCAGGCGCTAAACATGTCCCAGCAATTCGGCGGTTTTCTTCCCCCCAGCCTCAATGCCCAAGCGTTAGCCGGACAGTTCCGGGATCAGGATTTGAATCGAGATGGCGAGGTGGATGTATCCGGTTTGGATTACGCCGCCCACATGCGCCTGCTGCGCCTACGCAAAGCTGCCTCGCTTGGAATCATCGTCAGCGACAATATGGTGATTGCTCGCTTGGAACAAATGTTCAGCAACCCCAATGATAAAAAATTTTCCCAGGACGCTTATACCGGATTTCTCACTCAGTACCGTAATGCCGGCCTTTTGGGCTCAGGCAAAGACGGAGAAGAGCAGTTTCAGGAATTGATTCGAGAACAGATCTCTTTTCAGCAGCTGGACACCCTTATGACCCGTAGTGTCGGCTTCTTCACCGACGAAGCCACCGCCGATCAGCAGGCGATGGATAACAAACTCTATACCGCTCAGGCTGTTTTCTTTAGTACCAGCAACCGCACCGATAGCGTCACCAACTTTGCCTCCATCGCCACCAACTTTTATCCAACCGTAATCGACCGTTACTTCATTCAACCCAAACGCCAGGTGGCCTACGTGCTATTTCCCGTCGCCCCCTACCTTGAGGACGCCGAAAAGGAGATTAAGCTGGACGACCTCGTCAAGGAGCGCATCGAGAAACACATGAATTCCACCAACAGCGTGGATCATTTCACCGACGCCAACGGCACCAAGCTCGTCGCTGGTGCCTCTCTGGATGCCGCTGCGCTGGCTGATATTCGTAAGACGCAACAGACTGCACTCGATGCCATTACCCTGCCAAAGGCCAAGTTGCCCACCACCGAATTTCGTAAGGCTCTATTTGGCGGCGAACAATCCGAGTGGACAACCGAGCAACTGTACGCCAAGGCCGAGGCTCGAGGAATGGAGGTGCAATCCACCATCGCCGATCGCGCTAATGCCGAGGCCTTGCTTCCGCAAGCCCTTGTGGATGCCGCCTTTGGTTCAAACCTACAACCCGGCCAACTCTCCACCAGCGCTGTAGAAGTCGCCGGCGAGGGCTATTATGTGTGGGGGTTTGAGAAACTCATCGAAGGGCGCTCGCGTAACTATGAGGAATTAACCGATGAGGAAAAAACCGAAGTCAAGGAGGCGTTCATCGCCGCAGAGGTCAAGAAACTCGCCAGCGAAGAAGGAAATGATTATCGCGACACCTTGGCCGAGTTAACGGCGGATGGGGAATCGGTTGAAGAATTGCTGAATCTCTCCAAGCAAACGGTCATCAGTCTACCGGCAATGACGCTCTCAGCGACGGATGTAAACGCCACGGCGCTGGAGGGCCTCGCCACCGTTAGCGAAATTCAATCAGTCATCGGAAACTTGGAGCGCGAAAACCGCAACTTGGCCAAGCCCAATTGGCTGTCCAGCTACAACACCGCCTCCACCGAGGGCGTGGGCGGATTCATTGTGCACGTCTCAAAAGTAGAGGACGGAGCAGAACCCTCTCGAGAAGACCTGCGTACATTTGCCAATCAACAACGCAATATGGCCCGTAACTTCAATTCCATGTCCACCGCCGCGCGCTTCGGTATGACACCGGTCTGGCTGCGGGCGGATGTAGAAGCCCTGAATCAGCAACTCATCGTCACCGCACTCCAGGAAAGGCTAAGCAACATCGCGTTTGATATCGAGCAAGCCACCGGGGAAATTAGCGAACTGGAGAAAATCGTCGAGCAGGCCAAAATCAATCCCAGCGTGTTGCAGGGAGTTCCGCTCGAGGATATCCAGGGAGCCCTCAACGAGGCCCAAGACAAGCTGCTAAAATTGAAGGAGTTGCAAACCACATTACCTGAACAGCTTAAGGCGGCCCAAACCCCAGCCGGCTCTTAACCGGGCGTTTCTTCAATATCCTTACGCGCCCGGCGGGGCATCCACGGGCGAATAAATCCGTACACTAAGTACAACACGAAAAGCAGCGGCGCGCCCACAGGTAGCGCGTATTTCCGGCCGGCAGTAAATAGTAGGCCAATTACAATCGCGCCCAGCACCATCACGAGGAAGGACCGGGAACCCCGTAGGTTCACTTTTTTGAAGGTCGGATACTTCACCTTACTCACCATCATAGCGGAGAGAAAAAGTAACAGTACGGGCAACGCAAATTTCCAATTACCCTTCACGAACTCTCTTTCCTCAAACCAGATCAAAAAATAAGTAATCGTGGCCACCAAAGCCGCTGCCGCCGGAATCGGAAAGCCAATGAATTCATTAGCATGCTCAGATTTATCGTCATCCGACTGCTCCTCTGCTATGGCCGCCAGACAATTGAAGCGCGCTAACCGCAAGGCTCCACAGATAACGTATACCGAGGCAATGAACCAGCCGACCTCCGGCATGTCTTCCCGAAACACATCACTCAACACCACCCGATGCACCAGAAACGCCGGCACCAACCCGAAGCTAACAATATCCGCCAGCGAATCAAACTCCCGGCCGAATGGACTCTCGTACCCCCCCATTCGCGCCACGCGCCCATCAAAAGCATCAAATACACAGGCTAGCAAAATTAGCTCCAGCGCCCAATAGATCATCCCCTTGGCCGCTTCAAACTGGTCATCCATGCTACTGTACCCTGCCTCCAAATGATACAGTGAGGGCGCGCTGACAATGATGGTTAGCGCCAGAAAACCGCAAAAAAGATTACAGGCCGTGAAGAGATTGGGCAGAAAATAAATCTTCAACTCTCCCGGACCGTTTTGACCCTGTGGTTTACCCATCGGGCGCGGACGCTACGCCAAATGGCCCTTTAACTAAAGTCGATAATTGCCCGGGACAGTGTGAATTTCTTTTAGTTTAGCCGCCAAATCCCCCGCGGCTAGATTCAACCCCTCCGTACTACACCGTTGGCTATGAGCAAAAATATCGTCTATTTCGATCTGGAAACCCAACGCTCGGCCAATGATGTCGGTGGCTGGAACCACATCGACCGTATGGGCATGAGTATCGGTGTGACCTATAGCACTGCCCGCGGCGGCTACATGGTATACGGGGAGCCGCAGGTGAATGACCTCATCCAGGAACTTCAACGGGCCGATCTTGTGGTGGGCTTTAACCACATCCGGTTCGACTATAAGGTACTGGAGGGCTACTCCGTTTTCGACTTTAGCCAAGTACCCTCACTGGACATGTTGGTTGATCTCAACGAACGGCTCGGTCACCGGCTCAAGCTCGATTCCATTGCCCAGGCTACCTTCGGCTGTGAAAAGACCGCCGAAGGGCTTCAGGCCATTGAATGGTTTAAACAGGGTAAACTCGCCGAGATAGCAGAGTACTGCCTGTACGATGTGAAGATCACCAAGATGGTGCACGAGTACGGCGCCGCCTACGATCACGTGTACTACACCAACCGGTTTGGAGACAAACTGAAGACTGAGGTCGACTGGTAGCTCAAAGTGCCGCGGCAATACCCTCAGCTAACTTTTGGCGATATTCCGCCGTGTTGATTTTTCGTGCCTCGGTGGGATTGGAAAGATAGCCGCCCTCCACCAAAATCGCCGGCCGTTTTTGGCCTTTAATCACCGTCATAAACCGCACTCGCCGCACGCCGCGATCCTCCATCCGGCAATTCACCAGCATTTGATTATGCACCCGGGCTGCCAGCTGGAAGCTGGCCTCATCCCACGGGTTATTCGGCAAAGTGGTTCTAAAAGGATCCGGATTGCCCCGTGTCAGATGCGAAGGCATTCCCACCGGCGCGATGCAATAGGTTTCCAATCCCTTAACCTGCATCGCCGCGGCATTAAAATGCAGGCTGATAAAGATGGACGCATCCACCGAGTCCGCAAATTTCACCCGATCGGTCAACGACATGGATCGATCCGCCTCACGCGTCAGATACACTCGCCAGCCTTTGCGCTCCAACAAAGGCTTCAGGCGTCGTGCCCAATCCAGCGTGTAGCGCTTTTCGTATTCCTGGTTAAACGTGCTACGCGTGCCTAGGTTATCGCGGCCATGCCCGGCGTCAATCACCGCCACCCGTCCCAGATTCGGCATGCCGGCAGCTAGGGGTGCCAAATGTTTTTTGATATCCAAATGATGCACATACAAATGGCCACCAATCATCTCGGGCCCAAAGCCCATCCAAATCTGCATTCCCTGACAGGTGATTAATCGTTTGCGCGGCCGCAAATCAAACCGCATGCCGGACACCACCAAGCGATAGAAATCATCCTCGCCTTTCTGCAACTGACCAAACCAGCCGTTGTGCGCCTTGCCCCACAACTCGAGGGACACCCACTCGATGCCACCGATTTTTACGCTGTAGGATTTTGCCCCGCCTTTGCCGGCCATCAACCGTTCACCCGGTAACACGACCGGCTGAGCCACCGACGGCCGTCGTCGGGGCGCTTCCTTGGGAGTTTCAAAGCTCGGTGACGCGGGCGGGATATACCTCGGTGAGGTCGCCCGTGCCACCCGGGTGACCCGCTTCGACTGGGTTGTCGAAGAAGCGGATCGGTGGTTCGTTGGGTCGGGTTGTGAGAAAGTCGGCCGCACTGACCGCACTGGAGCCGGTTGCGAGTTGGCCACATAAACCTGCGGAACATGCGTAGACGAAGTCGAATCACACGACATCGTCCCCATACCCGCCATCAAAACGGCAGAAGTCCAAATTCGGTTTCTCATGTGCACCTCCTTGTTGCGTCAGAAAAAACGCAAAATGCAGGGCGCAACCTACGGGAATACCCAATCCATGTCGAGGTTATTCACAGCCGTGAATAACTACTTCCCGTTTGAGCCCTGAAAATCCATACTCATTGGGTATGCGAATTCTCGTGGCCATCACCGGCGCCAGCGGCGCCATTTACACTCAACGCCTGCTCGACCGGCTAAACCCCAAGGAGCATGAGATCCACGTCATCACCAGCAGCTACGGGCAGGTCGTCATGCAGGAGGAATTGCCCGATGGACTGCAACTCCCCGAGGGCGTTCCATTGCATGCCGCCAAGAGCATGAACGTCCCCTTCGCCAGCGGCTCCAATGCCTTTGATGCGATGGTGATCCTGCCTTGCACAATGGGTACCCTTGGCCGCATCGCCCACGGCTATAGCGAGGATGCCCTCCTGCGGGCTGCCGATGTGATGCTCAAGGAAAACAAAAAGCTCATCCTGTGCCCGCGCGAAACGCCGCTGAGCCTCGTCCACATTAAAAACATGGAGCTGCTGCTCCAAGCCGGCGCAATGCTGCTCCCGCCCAACCCATATTTTTATGCCGGCGCCAAAACCATCGAGGAACTCGCCGACACCGTCGTCGCCCGCGTGCTCGATCATCTCGGCGTAGAAAACACCGTCTCCCCCCGCTGGCCCGAGGAACAGGACTAAGGGCGCTGGAGCCCGTTTCTCCTCTCACGCCCCTCCTCGCTTGTCATTTTGCCCTTAATCAAGCAGCTTCTGCCTGTGGCGCGAAAGGAGAAACGGGCTTCGAACCATTCACTGGAGCAAAACCGCCCCCCTTCCCTTTTGGAGAAGTGGGCGGACTTTGTGAAATTGTCGCATACGGTCTTCGCCCTCCCCTTTGCCATGGCCGCCACGGTACTGGCCGCCCGTGCTGCCCATGCCCGTCTTCCGGAGGCCGAACAGGCCGCCCGTGTCGCCTTGGAGCGCGGCTGGCCCGGCTGGAAATTGTTCGGGCTGATCCTGATCGCCATGGTCACCGCCCGCACCTGCGCCATGGCCTTCAATCGGATTGTGGACCGCAAATTTGATGCCGCCAATCCGCGCACCCGCAATCGGCACCTGCCCGCCGGCACGATCTCCCTCGCCAGCGCCTGGACGCTCTGCATCCTGAGCGGTGCCTTATTCGTCGGCTCCACGTACGCCATCGATATGGTGCGCGAAGTCAATCAAGGCCGATTGATCTGCCTGATGCTGTCGCCCGTCACCCTGCTGTTCATTCTCGGCTATTCGCTGACCAAACGGTTTACCGATTTCACCCACATTGTGCTGGGTATCGCGCTGGCCATCTCGCCCGTCGGCGCTTGGCTGGCCGTCAACGGAGCCTTGGATTTTGGCGGACCGCTCAAGTACAGCGCCGTGATTCCCGGCTTGCTGGCCCTGATTGTGGTGCTGTGGTTAATCGGGTTCGATATCATCTATGCCATCCAGGATTTCGAATTCGACCGTGCCCACAAGCTGCACTCCATCGTGGTGCGCTGGGGACCGAATAATTCTTTGAACGCTTCTCTGCTCGTCCACATCGTCATGGTCATTCTGCTGGTCGCATTCGGCCTTTTGGCCGGCTTCAAGATGGCCTATTGGATCGGCATGGTCGTCATCACAGCATGCCTCGGACTCGAGCACTGGATCGCCCGTAAGCGCAGCCTTGATTGGGTGCAAAAAGCCTTCTTCAATCTCAACGCCATTATCAGCCTCGTGTTTATGGCTATGGTGGTGACCGAGGTCAGCATCGTGCCCCGCTTTATTTCGTGGAGGTTATGGTGAGCGATTTTATTCTCCAGCAAAGCGAACTGGCCGATCTCGCCGAGAAGGTGGAGGCCGGCATGCGCTTGGAGGCCGATGATGCCCTCCGCCTGTACCGTACGCCGGACCTCAATGCCCTCGGCAGGCTGGCCATGCTGGCCGCGGAACGCAAGGTGGGTAACCGCGCCACGTACATCGTCAACCGCTACATCAACTATTCCAACTACTGCATTCTCTCCTGCCAGTTTTGTAGCTTCGCCCGCAAGAAACGCGATGGCGATGGCTTTGAATTGTCCATCGAGGAAATGCAAACCAAGGCCCGCGAGGCCTTGGCGCTGGGTATCACCGAGTTACACATTGTCGGCGGACTGCATCCGTCCCTGCCGTTCAGTTATTACACGGACATGCTGCGCGGGCTGAAGGCCGTGGATGCCAATCTGCAACTCAAGTGCTTCACCGCCGTGGAAATTTATCATCTCGCGCGGATCAGCAAACAAACCATGCCTGAAGTACTGGCCGAGCTGAAGGCAGCCGGGTTGGATTCCCTAACCGGCGGCGGCGCGGAGATTTTCCGGCAAGACGTTCGCGACAGCATAGCCAAAGGCAAAGAGACTGCCGCCGAATATCTCGACGCCCATCGCACTTGGCACCAGCTCGGCGGCCGCAGTACCTGTACGATGCTCTTTGGTCATGTGGAGACGGTTGAAGACCGCATCGATCACCTCGCGCAACTCCGCGCCCTGCAGGATGAAACCGGCGGCTTCACCGGCTTTATTCCGCTGCCGTATCAACCGGAGAACAACGCCATTCCCGTGACGCATCCGCCCACCGGCAACGACGCCCTGCGCACCATCGCGATCAGCCGGCTGTTCCTTGATAACTTTGATCATATCACCGCCTACTGGGTGGGCCTTGGCATGAAGCTCGCGCAAGTGGCCCTCAGCTACGGCGCCGATGACCTGCACGGCACCATCATCGAGGAGCACATTTTCAAAATGGCCGGGGCTGGCGGGGGCGGCGGGCAGGCTGAAGCCGCGTTGGTGAAAGCCATCCGCGAGGCCGGCAAAACGCCCGTGCAGCGCAACACGTTTTACGAACCGGTGCGTGAATGGACCGGTGATCCCCCCGAG
>WTHG01000035.1 GCA_011523245.1 Verrucomicrobiales bacterium
GATTAGATGGGAACTAAGGGGTGATGCACAACGTGCCCATGGCAATTCACTCACCCATCGCCCAGACCTCTAGTTGATCGCAGGCCATCGGCAGCACTTCATCCCAATGAAACGTGCGAGACCGATCGCGGGCGGCTTGGCGCCAATCCTGATAGGCCCCTTCGTGACTTTGCACCTCAGCGATCATCGCGGCCAAGCCTTCAGGCGAATCTTCATCGGCCACCAAGCCCGTTTCCCGATGCCGCGTAGATTCCACCAGCCCGGGTGAAGGGTACACAATGGCCGGCGTACCCATAGCATTAGCCTCCACCACGTTCAGACCCCAGCCTTCGCGCACGGAAGTGTGCAGGAGAAAATGCGCCTCACGCAGGGCAGCATCCTTGTCGGCCTCATTGAGACCGCCACGAAACGTGACGCAACCCTCCAGTTCCAATTGCTTCACAGTCTGGCGAATCTCCATTTCGCACTGACCCTGCCCCACAATCTCGAGCGTGGCCTCCAGATGATAATGCTCGCGTAGGCACCATACCGCGGCTACCGCGTGGTCCACCTGCTTATTGGGCGCCAACCGGGACACCGTAATGAGCCGTAGAGGTTCATCCAATTCCTTTTCCGGCAACTCCTCTAAGGCTCGTGTACCAACGCCATAAGGAATTTGCACGATGGTTTCCACGCCCTCTTCGGCGAGCAATTCGCGGGTATAATCACTCGCCGTCCAAAACGGCACTTCGCGATATTGCCGCAAGGTTAAGCGTTCCTGCCAACGGCCAATGGCGCTGAGCGGCCAGGGGTAAAAGGCATCCCAAATCGGCCCGAGCACTTCGTGGATATAGGCCACGCACTTGTCCGGACACCAATTAGGCGCGTACCACGGAATACCGTGATGTTGGTCGATCACCAGGTCAAACGGATCCTGCTCCGAATGCCATTTGCGCGCCGCCATCCAGGCGGTGAATTTCCCACCTTCCCGAAGCACGCGGATGCCATCGATCATTTCCTCCGGCGCACCGCCGGGAAAAGCGTTGGCAAACCACGTGACCTCATGACCGCGCTCCACGAGCCCACGCAGATACGCCAGCGTCACCCGTTCAGCCCCGCCGGCCAAGGGATTACGTGGGTCACGCCAGTTGAGCATCAGAAAACGCACGAGGGGCGCAGTGTGCTGGTGAGGCATGGGGGTGACAATGAAAAAGGCCGATTGACCAAACGGCCATTTTTTCCGAAAACTAACTGGACGCGCGAGTGGCGGAATTGGTAGACGCGCCGGATTTAGGTTCCGGTCTCGCAAGGGGTGGAGGTTCGAGTCCTCTCTCGCGTACCATTTCGTCTGGCGAAACGGAAACTTCCTCTTCACCCTATGACCCATATCCGACGCGGTCAGTGCCGGGATCATGAGGGAATTTAATCAGGATGCATCAAGTGCTCTAGCTGAAGTGCAAAGAAATGGCTATTTAAACTGAAGCAGGATAAAGTCAGTAAACTTGCCCTGAAGTTAGCTGGTCCGTTTATCCTAAATTCAAGGGGTCCCGCTGGGCGTTGATTCCTCACGCGGGCGCAGGCATTTTTGCAACGCCATTACCGCCATGGCCGTGCCGTATTGGCGATGGTAATCGTACAATGGAAAATCCCACCAATCGCCGTCCTTTTCCTGCAGCTTCATCAACGTGGTGGCCAAGTGATCCTGCAGCCGCGGCCGATCCTTGGCCGGCACATGATCCAGCAACAAGCCCGCGTAATAATGGCCGTAGTAATAAAAATAACCGGCAATTTGAAACCACGCCTCATGCGGCACGGGACGTTTACGCCCAATGCCCAGCCAATCATTGCGCGCGAACAAACGATCCAGCCAATCCACAATCACCTGATCGGTGATTCGCGGATCCTCCCATAAACGCAGTGCCAGATTGCACACCTGCGATCGGCCCAGACTCCCCGCCGGCCGGTTGATGCCGCGCCGCGGACCATTCTTGAGATATTCGCCGTACAGAAAACTCCCATCCGGCAAATGTTGCCTCTTAGTGGCGGCTAGAGCGCGCTTCACCAAATGTGGCGGCGGCTTCAGGCCCGCCTGCTTGGCTTCATGGAAGGCGACCAACACCGTGCCGTTTACAAATGAAATGGAACTGCTCGCCGGCTTTTGCGTGCCCAGCCGGAAATCGTAATAACCCCAACCGCCATCCACCGATTCATATCGGGTGAGGCGATCGAATTGTGCGGCAATCACCTGCTCGATCTGTTTTACGCTGGCGGTCTCATTGGCCTGCTGCGCCCGGGCGCGCAAGCGCACCAAGGCCTGCAACCCATAGCCATGCGCCCAGACGTTGTACATCGCGTCCGCTGTGGCCCGGCGCAGCTTGGGCAAATGCTCAAGCAGATAGGCTTCCGAATCCTGAATCGCCGCGCGGACCTGCGGTGTGTCACCGCCCGCCTCGATCAAGGCCGAGGTGCACAATGCCGTGACCGCCAGTCGAAACGCATAATGGCTGTGGTAGGTGGGGGCATATATATTCAGTCCCTTCGTATTGCGCGGTGTGCCCCAGGAGCCATCCTTGTTTTGGTTGCCGAGCAAAAAATAAACGCCGCGCTCGATGGATTTCTCCACCGCAGCATTGCCGGGCGGCTTAACATCCGGCAATCGGGGCACTGGCGCCGCCGACAAACCGCAAGTCAGGGCCAGGATCAAACTAAGGAAGCAGGACTTCATCACCTTCGTTGAGTCCTTTGGTGATTTCCGTTTTGCCGGCATGCGAATTACCGGGTGTCACCTCACGTTCCAA
>WTHG01000275.1 GCA_011523245.1 Verrucomicrobiales bacterium
GAACGGCGCGGGTTGCGTTTGCCGATGGAGGTGCCGATGTGCGGCAGGAGTTCATCGCGGTAGCCACGCGTGGCGATGGATCCGAAGGTGTCCGGCACATCGTAGAGCGTCGGTGGCTCAGGAATCTTCACATCGGCGAGATACTTCTGATAGCGCGGCGCGTTCTCGAAATAATCATGCGGAGCCTTGAACTGGTGGCAGATGAAGAACGGCTTGTCTTTATCGTACTTGGTCTTGAACCAGTGCAGGGTGGAATCGGTGATGGCGTCGGAGGAATGTTCGCCTTTGTGTGTGACGACATTCTTCGGCCAAGGTTTTTCGCCCTGCACACGAAACTCGGTGTCGAAATACTTCCCCTGCCCGGGCAGCACCTTGTAGTAGTCGAAGTTCGGCTCCACTTTCAGGTGCCACTTGCCGATCATCGCTGTTTGGTAGCCTGCCTTGCGGAACAGAATGGGCAGGGTTTGTTTCGCCGGAAGAATACGCCCGGTCAGATCGGTCACGCCATTGATGTGCGGGTACTGCCCCGTGATGATGCTCGCGCGGCTCGGCGTGCAAATGGAGTTCGAACAAAAAACATTGTCGAACACCATTCCTTCCGCTGCCAACTGATCCAGAGTGGGCGTCGGATTGAGCGGCTTCAACACCGTGGCATACGCCCCTACCGCCTGCGCCGTGTGGTCATCAGACATGATGAAGAGCACGTTGGGGCGCTCCTTGGCAAGGGTGGTTAAGGAAATGCAACTGAGCAGGCAAACAATAAGGCGATTCATTTTCATGGGGTGCAAAAAGAGAACTTAATTCGCCCATTCGCTCAGGTCAATGAGTAGACGAAGTATACAGACTGATTGACTCAACCCGATCTGCCCTCCAGCATCACCGGAATAATGAAAACTATGAGTCGATTGATTGCCGTACCCCTGTCCTTCATGCTGGCAGTGGGGCCGGTTTGGGGCGCCACGGCGGCTTTTTGTGGAAAAGTGACGGCGGTCAAACCCGCGACCGCTAAACAGAAAAATACACTCACTCATTTCACGGTAAAGATTGATTACTACGACTATATCAGTCGTGGAAAGTTTGGGCGCCAATCGAAGGTCGGTGAATCGATTGACCAACAGGTGCTCAAGCTCGGTTCGGTCTGCGTCATCAACGGGCGCATGGTGAACGCCGCAACTTTTTCCAAAGCGATCCGGCCGGGGTTGTGGGGTTATTTTTATGAGACCACCTGGCTCGATCTCCAAACCACGCCGGACTTCCAATGGGGTGAAGTGGTGGCAGTGGGCAAGGACACTTTTACGCTGCGTATCCATCGCACCCACAAATCCATCCACCTTGAGACCAATCCGCCAGTGGAAGTGAAAGTGCCTTTTGACGCGAGTGTTTCGTTTCGCCTGGAAGACAAACCCACTGATGCCGCAACTGCCTTGCGACCGGGAAACTGGGTGCAGATCCATGAGCCACGCCCCCAAATGATTGCCTTGTGGAATGCAGACACCGCCTATGATCCCGCCGAACAACAACCGGTGGAGCAAGGCAAGCGCGGGCTGGCTAATGATCTCAGTTGCCGGGCCGTGCTGGGCAACGTGGAAACCAAGACGCCCGATCAAGTGCTGGATCTCTCTGCTCAGGTGACTTGCGACCGATGGCTCAAGGGTAAGAAGGAGACTCTTACATTAAATGCCAAAAAGACCTCCTTCATTCTCGATGGCAAACTTGCCCCGCCTAAGATTGCCGCCAAGGCCGGTCGTCAAGCCGTGCTTTGCCATTACCGCTCGGAAAAAGTGCCACACAAAATACTCGTTCGCTCCAAGGACGACACCGTTCGCGGCACTATCATCGCCATGAATGAATCCACCCTGCGCCTCGCGGGCCCCGGCGGTGCCACGCAAATCACCATCGATCAGGACACACAATTTCAATTGGATGGACTGCCCACAAATTGGAAAGCGGTGGCCAAAAAAGGTGGAGACGTGGTCATTTATCCCAAACGCGGGCGCACAATCATCGCCTTCGCGCCGTAGCCACCTTCACTCCCCAAAGCAAATCAACTCCTTCAACGTGCGGGCGTAGAGTTGGCCGTTGACGTAGGTGAGCGAGGCGAGGCTCCAGGTTTGGCCGGCGGGGCCGAGGTCGCTGACGGAGACGAGCGCTTGTTCGTTCAGTCGCGGGGCAGTCCAGTCGAGGACGTAGACGGCGCCGACCATGGTGGGCCAGTAGATGTGTTTGCCCACGACGATGGGCGGAGAGGCGGTGACGTGGCCCCAACCACTGCCGGCGTTGCGCTTGTCCTGGGTGGCGCGGAAGCCGTCGGCGTTTTTCATGTCGTTCGGCTGGTGCTTGGTCCAGAGCGCTTCTTGGGGTTTGCCTTTTTCGCGGACGATTTGCGCGGGCACTTGAAGGTATTCGACCTTGCCGGTGGAAAGCTGAACGCGACCAATGAGAAAGCCACTGAACGCGCGGAAATAGTGGTAGTCACCCACGATGAGGTTGGTGAAGTAGGTGAAGGACTTCTTCGCCTTGGGTCCTCGGGGGAGAGTTTGGTTTTCGAGCGTGACGTATTCGCCGTTCTGCCACCGGGTGACGGTGACGCCTTCGACGAGGGATTGCGCGTCGCGCGGTTTGCCGGTGGCGAGGTCGAGGGCGCCGTGTCGGCCGTTGGCGAAGTAGTAGGCGGCGTCCTTCTTGAAGGTGGTGTTTTGGTGGCAGGGAAATTTGTCGATGGCGGCGTCCCAGATGGATTTGCCGTTTGCGGCGTCGATGAGCGACA
>WTHG01000349.1 GCA_011523245.1 Verrucomicrobiales bacterium
TCTTCATGTTGCGGTGGACATCCACGAGGGATTTGTTGGCGGTTTCCAAATCACCGATCACGGCGGCGGCGTAGTAGAGGCCTTTTTCCTCTTGGATGCTGGGGAGCATTTCTGCCAGTTCGCCATTCACTGAGAGAACCATTTCGGCATTCTTTTGAATGGCGGCGGCTTTGTCCTGAGCTACCTTGGCCAATTGACGGTAGCGATCGGCCAAGCGGTCGTCTTGCTTGGAGTTGGCGGTGGTGGTGCACCATTCGGCTTGCTGATGTGCGAGGCTGATGGCCCCGGCGATCTTCTTGTTCAGAGCGCCATCGGCGGCCGTGACGCTGACGCTGTATTCAATTTGGGTGATGATGTTGTCGAACTCTGACATTTTTTCACGCTGCGAACGGTTCAATCCCTCGAAGACACCGAGGGATTTTTCAATGCTGGTGACCATTTGGTTAACCGCGTCTTTTAAGGTGCCATTGGCTTTTTGGTTGAATCCTCCATCACGGGGGCCTTCGCCGGCGAGGGCGGGGCTGGCAGCGATGAGTGTGGCGGCGAGAACGGTGGTGGTAATGATGTGTTTCATGATAGATCCTTTATCTTGGTTGGTTTCGTTGATGGCGTTTTGCCTCATGCCCTTACCCACGTCGGCTGGAGAGGGTTTCTTTCAAGGTAGGGAATTTTTTTTAGTATTTTGGATCTACCACTGGAAAGAACCTGTTTATTGGGGAATATTTAATGAAGGCAATCGGGCTGGATATATGGCTTCCTCAACTCTTTCCACTGAAACCATCCCGCACATTCCTGATTATCGGCTATTGTTGAAAATCGGGGAAGGGGCGTTTGGGCAAATCTGGATGGGCCGCGACGCGCTGGGCTTGCACCGCGCGATCAAGGTGATTCGGTACGAAGATTTCAAATCGCTGGAATCGTATCAGGCGGAGTACTACGGCATCCGCCATTACGCGCCGTTTTCGCACAAGTACGAAGGATTGCTGGAAATTCATCATGTGGGCATCCAAAAAGAGGAGGGGTACTACTACTACGTCATGGATCTGGCCGATGACCTTGCGGACGGACCGCGCGGCTCGATGGATTATGAACCCAAGACATTGCGAGCTTACCTTGATGCGCAGCCTGATCATCGGGTTGGCGTAGAAGAAGCCCTGCGTATTGGCATCGAGGTGGCCGAATCCCTGAGTTACCTGCACTCGGTGGATTTGGTGCATCGGGATATCAAACCGGAAAATATTTTGTGCATTAACGGGAAATGGAAGCTAGCCGATCTGGGGTTTGTGACCACGCGCGGCGGCAAGACCTTTGTGGGATCACTGGGCTACATTGCGCCTGAAGGACCGGGGCATCCGTCGGCGGATGTGCATAGCGTCGGCAAGATTCTGTATGAGATGGTCACCGGTAATGAGGTGGCGGATTTTCCGGAATGCCCGAGCTGGGTATTTGAGGATGATACCGAGGCAATGCGCTTTCAGGAACTCAACCCCATCATCCTAAAGGCGGCAGATCCGATTTCGAATCAACGGCATCAATCCGGTTGGGGATTGCTAGGTGAATTGGAGGCGTTGTTGCCTGGGGCCGAGCCGGAGCCGCTGGTGGCGAATGAAGCCCCGGGGGTGGATTGGGGGAGGTACATTTATGCCGCTCTGGCGGCCGGTTTGGTGTTGGCGGTGACCAATTATGTGCGCCTCATTGATCAGGCCTTGGACGAAGCCACCGCGCCGGCGGAGCAGAGAGTGGAGCATCAATAATTTTTTCTGAAAGAAACCACAGATCCTTTGCGTGCATAAAGATATGGAAACGAATAAGGCGAAAATGAACTGGGCCCACACCCGTCGCACTCTTCTCGAGCGCCTGCGCCGCACGCGTACGGATGAAGCCGGTTGGTACGATTTTTTTGATACCTACTCGAGGCTCATTTATAGCGTGGCGCGCAAGTCCGGTTTGGAACATTCGGATGCCGAAGACATGGTGCAGGCCACGACCTTAAAGGTGTCGCAATATATTCAGCGATTTGAAATCAATCCGGGCCGCGGCAAGTTTCGAAACTGGGTCTGCATGATCACCAAGCAACAAATCGCCAACCACTATCGCAAGCTCCATCGCCAACCGCCCCTCGCTGAATGGGAGCTGGGCGAGGAGGAAGTGGAACCGGAGATTGAGGATCCGGTCAACCAATGGGACGATCTGTGGGAGAGCGAGTATATCCATCACGTGAACGATCTGGCTCTGGCGGAAGTGAAGAAAAAGGTTAGCCCGAAACAGTACCAGATTTTCCATCTCTACTGCATTAAGGAACAGGATGTGAAACGCATTGCCACGCTGTTGGGGGTCTCGCCCAACGAAGTGTATCTCGCCAAGAACCGTGTGCAGCCTTTGTACGAAGAAGCCACGCGCCGAATTCTGGAAGATGCGCAGGAAGCCGTACCTGCCTAATCGTTCAATGCAAAATAATGCAGCGCCGCTACGATGATGGAATGGCGGATTTGGCCCTTCCGAATGAGGTGCGGGATATCGGCTGCAGGAATAAGGCGGGTGATGAGATCTTCGCCGGCGTCCCATTCTACCTCGTGTGTGCGTTGGCAGTTCTCCACCAGAATGGTGTGCACGCGGTTATCCATGATGGCGGGGTTAGCAAAACATTCGCCGATCACACGCGCATTCTCGCCGGTGTAACCGGTTTCCTCTCGCAGTTCACGCAGGGCGGTGGTGACCGGATCGGTCTCGCCGGGGTCCATCATGCCGCCGGGAATTTCCAGCTCCACGGTTTCCGAGCCCTGCCGGTATTGCTCGACGAACACGACGTCGCGTTCGGGTGTAAGGGCGAGGATGTTCACCCAGTCGGGGCATTCGAGTACCACCATGTCGTGCTCAGAGCCGGTGCGCGGGTTGGTGGTGCGATCCTCGCGGATTTTAAAAATGCGATGATCGCTGACAATACGGCTCGCCTGCTTTTCCCATTTGCGAATGGCGTCACTCATGATTACTGGCGTTCGTCGTGGGCGGTTTTCATGAGCTGCAATAAATGCAGCAGGGCATCCTGATAGGTGCGGCCGTCTTGTTTGGCGAGTTGATGGGCGCGTTTGTCGAGCTGAGCGGCCATGGCGGGGGCTTTGGCAGCTGGCACGCCGAGCTGTTGCAGAGTGCCGGTCAGGGCCGCTTGTTCGGCTTCAGTCATTCCACCCCAGCGTCGGCACGCGACACGATGGTGATGGACAGTACACTCTGGCGTTCTTCAGGCCGACTGTTTTCGCCGCCCCCACCGCAGGCTACACTGCCTAAGGCATCGAGCACCTCCTCGCCTTTGATCAATTCCCCAAAGCAAGTGTATTGGCCGTCGAGAAAGTTGGCGGGTGCGAGGCAAATGAAAAACTGGCTGCCGGCAGAATCCGGATCGCTGGAGCGGGCCATGGAAAGCACCCCTTTGTTGTGCGGACGATCGCTGAATTCAGCTTCAATCTTGTAACCGGGGTCGCCCGTGCCCCAGCGGAATTCCTCGCCGGGATCTTTGGTCAGCGGGTCGCCTCCTTGAACCATGAACCCCTTTACGATTCGGTGAAAACAGGTGCCGTCGTAGAACGCGTCACTGGCAAGTTTTTTAAAATTATCAACCGTCTTTGGGGCCGTTTCAGGCCAAAACTCCACCACCATTTCGCCTTGTGATGTGCTAATTACGGCAACTTCATCATTGGATGCACTCATGAAGGGACAAATTCGCGCATTTACCCCCATTGTGTCAAAAATGAAAAAAGTCTCGCAACCCACAGCCAATCCGCTTTCATTTGCTCCCCATGAGCACTCAGGTTTTACATCGGGCCTTCTTGGCCTTGATCTTCCCTTTGCTTTTCGGATGCGAAAAGACACCTACAACAGATAAACCTAATTCAGGATCGGCAGAAGTTGGCAAGCCTGCTTTGCCAGAATCGGATTCAAAAACAGGCACGAAACCTCTGGAAGAAGGTCTTTATGCCGAGATGACCACCACCAAAGGTGTTATTCGACTAAAGCTGGAGTTTGAGAAGACACCTCAGACAGTGGCGAATTTTGTAGGACTTGCTGAGGGAACAAAATATTACTCTACCGACGGGAGTGAACCGAAGGATCAAAAAGGTAAACCTTACTTTGACGGCCTCAATTTCCACCGAGTGATTGCTGATTTCATGATTCAAGGTGGATGCCCATTAGGTACGGGTACGGGCAGTCCGGGCTACAGGTTTAATGACGAAATTGATTCCACCCTCAAGCATTCAGGGCCGGGGATTCTCTCCATGGCCAATGCCGGTCCCGGAACCAATGGGAGCCAGTTTTTTATTACCCATCGTGCGACACCTCATCTGGATGGAAAACATACGGTTTTTGGCAATGTGGTGGACGCTTCGGATCAGGCCATTGTGAATGCCATCGCCAAAGGTGATAAGATTCAGAGCGTCAAAATTATCCGTAATGGAGAAAAGGCTAAGGCCTTCAAGGGAGGTGAAGATCACTTCAATAAATTCGCCGAGGAAAGTAAGAAACGGCAGGCCGAGAGGGAAAAAGCTGAGCAAGCCAAGTTTGCAGAAAAAATGAAAAAGGAAGCAGAGCAAATTAAAACATTACTGGCTACGCTTGAGGAAAAGCATAATGTTAAAGTCATTTCAGCAACCAACGGTTTGCGCCATATCATCACCAAGCCGGGTTCGGGCGACGTACCCGAGAAAGGCGATACACTTACGCTTAAGCTCGTGTTTAAGTTGGCTGATGGAAAAGTGATCGATGACACCAGTAAGAACGAGGATCCCTTCAAGATGCCCGTTGGCACACCAATGCGTCTGAAAGGCTTGGAGCAAGGCTTGAAAGGTATGAAGAATGGCGAGCAGCGCACGGTTATTGTTCCTCATGAGTTGGGGTTTGGGGCTGCTGGGGCGGGACCGGATATACCGCCTTACTCAACCTTGATATTCGAGTTGGAAGTTGTTGATGTCCAATCGGATAAAAAACAAATTGCTGAGATAATTTCGAAACTAAAAAAAGATCACCCGAATTCTGAATTGATCACTACCGAGAGCGGTTTGAAATATGTGAGAACAAATGAGGGGGCTGGTGAAAAAGTCGGCAAGGGCAAAAAAATTAAGGCTCATTATATTGGCAAACTCCTAGATGGGACCGAGTTTGATAGCTCGGTTAAGCGTGGAATGCCTTTTGAATTTGTAGTTGGAACCGGCCAGGTCATTAAGGGCTGGGATGAAGCGTTGAGTGACATGAAAAAAGGCGAGAAACGCACCCTCATTATCCCTTCTGATTTGGCCTACGGGGAAAGAGGGAGTCCCCCTAAGATTCCCCCTTCCTCTACACTTGTGTTTGAAGTGGAATTATTGGATTTTTAAAAAGCGATGCGTACTTTAATTATTTTATTTTCAATCTCGTTACTCCCATTGAGTTCTTCTGCAGCGGAGAAAATGGCCGATGGCCTTTATGCGCGGTTCCAAACCACAAAAGGCAACATTACGCTGAAGCTTGAATTTGAGAAAGCTCCGTTGACCGTAGCCAATTTTGTCGGTTTAGCCGAAGGAACTAAGAAATTTGAGGCCCAAGGCCGCGAGGGTGGCAAGCCCTACTACGACGGGCTCGTATTTCACCGCGTGATCGCCGACTTCATGATTCAGGGAGGTTGCCCGCTAGGCACAGGAACCGGCGGTCCCGGCTATCGCTTTGTCGATGAGATTGACCCGACTCTCAAGCACGTGGGTCCCGGTATTCTCTCCATGGCTAACGCTGGTCCCGGCACGAATGGTAGCCAGTTTTTCATCACTCACAAGGCCACTCCTTGGCTCGACGGTAAACACACTGTCTTCGGCAAAGTGCTTGGTAAAAAAGATCAGGACGTGGTTAACGCCATCGCCAAGGGCGATAAGATCAACAAGCTCACCATTCTGCGCGTAGGCGACAAGGCCAAGGCCTTTAAGGGAGATGAAGCTCATTTTGCAAAAATCATGGAAGATAAGGAAAACGCAAAAAAAATCGCCTTCGAAGTGCGTATGAAAAAGGAGGAGGAACAAGTCACCGCCTTGATTGCCAAATATAAGAAGGAGAACAAAGCCGACGTGGTGACCACCAAGAGCGGTCTGAGGTATATCGTATTAGCTGAAGGTAAAGGAGACGCTCCGGCGGCCGGAACGCGTATTGCGGCTCATTACACCGGCACGCTGACTGACGGTAAAAAATTTGACAGCTCACGTGACCGCAATGAACCCATCCGTTTCCCGGTGGGCAAAGGCTTTGTGATTCCCGGCTGGGACGAAGCTCTGTCGCAAATGAAAAAAGGTGAGCGCCGTATCCTAATCATTCCGCACAAGCTGGGCTACGGCGAACGCGGAGCCGGTGGCGGCGTCATCCCTCCGTTTGCCACGCTGATCTTCGACGTGGAACTAGTGGATTTCTAATCCGACCTACTGAAACTTCTCAAACGGCAGCGTGGCGACTTGGGCCGGTACGCTGCCGTTTTTTGTGGCCACACTCAGTACTGTGCCCGACTCACAGGCGGTGCGTTTGATGATTGCCAGAGCCGCATTGGGTTCATGGCAAACACTGGACAATGTGCCAACGGGCGTCCCCTCGTGTAGCACAGAATCGCCGACGGCCGCGGCCCCCTCCAAGCTTAGGCCGCGGAGGACCTTGTTTACTTTGCCGTAGGTGCGAATGCGGGCGATGATTTCCTGGCCGATATAGCAGCCCTTGGCGTAGCTGATGGCGCGCGCCTCCAAGCCGCCTTCGGGCGGGAGATGATCAGTCGTGAGGTCCACACCGAACCGGGGGATGGTAGCCAGCACGCGGGCTTTTTCAAATGCCGGCATCTGGCATTGCGGCGCGGCGGTGGCCAACCGTTCGCGCCAGGCATTCATGGCATCGATGGGAATGAACAAATCAAATCCGCCCGTGCCCAGACGGGGTTGGTGGACGATATAAATTTCCTCCTCAGTGTGGGCAACGGCCAGTGGTTCGGTGGGAGCGGGCAAATCCAACTTCGTCAGTACCGCTGTCGCTTGCGGGCCCTGCACGGTGAGTAGGCCAAAGTGCGGGGCGACATCGGCGATCTCAACATCTTCAGCGATGACATACCGTTCCAGCCGTGCCTGCACGTCCGCCGTGAGACCAGGCTCGAAATCGAGCAGGATCTCATCGGCCAACTGATAGGCAAACAGGTCGCTTTCCATTTTGCCCTTGGCGTTGACGAGGGCGGCGTAGCAGCCGGTGAATTCCCCGAGGCTGTTGATGTCGTTGGTGACTTGCCCGTGCAGAAAACGCGCGCGATCGGCGCCGAGCAGACACAGGCGCGAGCGGTCGGATTGATCCAACCAACCGGCGCCCTCGGTTAGGGCGGTAAATTCCTGTTCCACGACGTGCACGCGGCGCATTGTGCACGTTTTTGCTGACAGGCCAAGGCCGGCTCGCTAGAGTCCGCCTCCAATGTACAAGGTCGTTTTACTTCGTCACGGACAATCCCAGTGGAATTTGGAAAACCGGTTCACCGGTTGGCATGATGTGGATCTTACCGAGCAGGGCCAAGCTGAGGCCCGCGCCGCCGGTCAGGTGCTCAAGGAAAACGGGTTCGTGTTCGACAAGGCCTATTCCTCCTTGCTCAAGCGCGCCATCCGCACCTTGTGGCTGGCCTTGGAGGAGCTGGATCAGGTGTGGTTGCCGGTGCGCCGCGACTGGCGCCTGAACGAACGCCATTACGGCGCGTTACAGGGATTGAACAAGGCCGAGACCGCCGAGAAACACGGCGAAGATCAGGTGCTCATCTGGCGGCGTTCCTACGATGTGCCGCCTCCTCCCATGGAAAAAGATGATGAAGGCTATGCTGGCAAAGACATTCGGTATGCCGATGTGCCCGAGGCGGACATCCCGCTGACCGAGTGCCTGAAAGACACGGTGGATCGGTTTCTCCCCTACTGGCACGAGACCATTGCCCCGGATATAAAGGCCGGCAAACGCGTCATCATCGCCGCCCATGGCAACAGCCTGCGGGCGTTGGTGAAGTATCTCGATGATCTTTCGGAAGAGGAAGTGTTGAAACTTAACATTCCTACCGGCATGCCGCTGGTATACGAACTGGATGCTAACCTGAAGCCGATCAAGAACTACTACCTCGGCGACGAGGAAGCCGTGAAAGCCGCCATGGACGCGGTGGCCAATCAGGGCAAGGCGAAGTAGACGCCCATGAAGGCTGTTATCCTCGCTGCCGGCAAAGGCACACGGATGGGGGATCTCACGGAGGAGACGCCCAAGCCGATGTTGCCGGTGGAAGGTCGGCCAATTCTCGAGCATATCCTCACGGGCCTGCGGGACGCGGGCATTCAGGAATTTTGCCTGATCACCGGCTGGAAAGCGGAGGTGATCGAATCCTATTTCGGCGATGGCTCGGCCTTCGGGGCGCAAATCGATTATGTACGGCAGGAAGTACAGGACGGTACGGGCAAGGCGCCGGAGCTGGCCAAGGTGTTTGTGGGTGAGGCGCCGTTTTTGCTGACGTACGGCGATATTCTGGTGAAGCCGGACACCTACCGGCAGATGCTGGCACGCTGGGATGGCGCCGAATTATCAGGGTTGGTCACGGTGACGGGTAGCGAGGATGTAACCAAGGGCGGACTGTTCTTCTTTGATAACAAATTCTTTCTTCAACATCTCGTGGAGAAACCCTCGGCTGCTCAGTTGGAGGAACTGCGCACCGCCGGTTGGCTGAAGAGCGGGGAGCCCGCGTGGTACAATGCTGGCATCTACTGCTTCACCCCAGCACTCTTTCAGTACACGGCGCAGTTGGCGAAATCGCCCCGAGGTGAGTACGAGCTGACCGATGCACTGACGGCCATGCTGGCCGAGGACCACATCATGGCAGGGCTGGCGATTGAGGGGCGCTGGGTGGATGTGCGTGATCCGGCCGTGTTGCAGGCTTTACAAGAGTCGGCCGAATGACTTTACTCCCGCCCCCGTGCAACGAGTTACCGACACCCGCATAGTTTCCTCTGAGCCGCTGCCCAGCCCGGCTGAGCTGGCGGCTGAAATGCCGCGTACGGAAAAACAGATCGAATTCGTGGCGCAGGCCCGGCAGGAAATTCACCGGATCATCCATGGCGAAGATCCACGACTGATCTTTGTGGTGGGGCCGTGTTCCATTCATGATCTGAAAGCCGGCCGCGAATATGCCGAGAAACTCAAGGCCGTGGCCGATGAATTGAGCGATCGACTGCTCATTCTCATGCGCGTTTATTTCGAGAAACCCCGCACCACCACTGGCTGGAAAGGGTTGATCATGGATCCGCACCTGAACGGCACCTACGAGATTCCCGCTGGCCTACGGATTGCCCGCGATTTTCTGGGCGAAGTACTCGATCTCGGCATGCCCACGGCCACCGAGTTGCTCGATCCTATCACCCCACAATATATTGCCGACAGCCTGTGCTGGGCGGCTATTGGTGCGCGCACTGTGGAGAGCCAAACGCACCGGCAAATGGCTAGCGGCTTGTCCATGCCCGTGGGATTCAAGAACTCCACGGCCGGCGATTGCGATGTGGCGGTCAACGCGATCGTGGCCGCCACTCAGCAGCAGACTTTCCTGGGTATCACACCCGAAGGCCGGGCTTCCGCGGTGACCACCAGCGGTAATCCGGATTGCCAGATCATTTTGCGCGGGGGCTCCAATGGCCCCAACTACGCCAGCGAACACGTGGCTAATGCCGTGGCCAAGGCGGAGAAGGCCGGTGTGATTCCCTCGCTGATGATCGATTGCAGTCACGGCAACAGCAGCAAAGATCCCGAGCGACAACCGGCCGTGTTGCAGGACGTGATGCAACAGGTTACTGACGGCAATCGCCACATCCACTCGGTGATGATGGAAAGCAACCTCAAGGCCGGCAACCAAAAGGTGCCGACAAATCTTGAGGAACTGGAATACGGCGTGAGCATCACCGACGGCTGCTTGGATTGGGTGTCCACAGAAAAAGCGCTGCGGGATACCCACGCAGCGCTTGCCAGCCGAATCGGCTAAACTTTTTCTTTATGGCGCAGGCGGTGGCGCATCCGGGTCACCCGAACCGTCGCTAAGTGCTGCGCTGCGTGGGTCAATGGTTAATCGCATCACGCGGCCTTGCTGGATAATCACATTAATCTTCGAATAGTTCGTTCCCATGTAATCAACCTTCATTTGGTCGTAAAACCAAATCCCATATTGTCCTTGAGCCTGAGTACTGGCCGGTAACCCAAAGGCATTGGTTAAAACAGTAACGGCTTGATTGAGGTAGGCACGATCCAGATCGGCCGGTTGCCCGGTGCCATAGGTCCAATCCCTTTGTTTGCCGACCGGCAAATTGGCGGTGGGATTGGGGATTGGGAATGAATTCGTAGCGTTGGTGCTGGTTGTGGAAGGTTCGGAATTGGTTTCCGTATTCTCCGGCTCGGGCGGCGTGGTGGGTTCGGTGTTTTCGGCGGGAGGCGCGGCTGGCTCGCCGGAGTCGGGGTTTTCTTCGGTGGCTTCATCATCCTTGGAACAGGCCATGGCCAGCAACAGGGTGAGGGATAACGTGATCAACCAGTGAGGTTTCATGATGAGGTCAGCGTATCGCAGGTGATTCAGGCGTCAACCTTTTGTGGTCAACCGTGGCTTTGGTCGTGATCATTGATCATTCTCGCCCACCGGCGGGTCGATTTCAGTGATGTCCGCATGTTCGGCCATAAAATCGATGACCTTTTCCTCCAATAGTCGATTTTGGATGTA
>WTHG01000058.1 GCA_011523245.1 Verrucomicrobiales bacterium
CAGTTTACCCAGCTTAACGGTCACCTCACCATGCGGGGTAGTCACCGTCTTGGTCTCGCGCTGGAGCTTGCGGCGTTCAGTTAAGGTACGGCGCACACCAAAGGCGCTGGTTTCGCGCAGGATCATTTCGCAGAACTGATCGGCATTACCTTCAGCACACAGGACACTCAGCTGTACCCCCGGCCGGTTCTTCTTCATCTGAATGGGCGTGTGCACCACGTCCAGTGCGCCGGCCTTTAAGGCGCGTTCCACAAAGTCGCCCAGGACTTCTGAGCTGATGTCATCGAGATTGGTTTCCAGCACCGCAATGGTGTCCGTCTCCCAATCGTTGCCCGAAGCCGAGGCAGTTTCCTCGCCCAACACGGCGCGCAGAACATTGGGGCGGGTTTCGCAATCGCGGGTGCCCAAGCCAAAGGCAACTTTCTCCGGCGTCAGATTTTGCAGGGGCCCAAAGTCCTCGGCGAATTCCGCGATGAGTGCGGCGCCGGTGGGGGTGATGAGTTCGTTCGGTTCCTCGCACTGGGTAATGGCCACACCGCGTTCGGCGAGAATATTGAGAGTCGCCGGAGCGGGAATGGGAAAGCGGCCATGGGCGCACATAATAAAACCCGTGCCCTCAATCACCGGGCCGCTGCGCACGCGCGGTTTGCCAAGCAGTTCCAGCGCGATGCAGCCGCCGACGATATCGACAATGGAATCCACCGCGCCCACCTCGTGAAAGTGCACCTCAAAGGGCGGCATGCCATGGATCTTGCCCTCGGCATTGGCCACGCGCTGGAAGACGGCCACGGACTTTTCCTTCACCCAATCACTGAGGGTGCTGGTGTGGATCATCTCCGAAATCTGCGCGAAGTTCCGACTGTGCCCATGGCCATCACCGCCGCCGTGGCTGTGTTCGTGGGAATGATCGTGCCCATGATCATGCGAGTGGGAGTGTTCGTGGCTGTGCGAATGCGAATGATCGTGGTCACCCTCACTGCTGCACGCGAGATGCACATCAAATTTGATCCCATCAATCGCACACTTCTGCCGCCGATTGGCGCTAAGCGTGTAGCCCTCGAGCTTGAGTTTTTGCAGTTCCTTTTCCAGCGCATCAAAATCCACGCCCAGATCAATCATCGCGCCGAGAAACATGTCGCCGCTGATGCCGCTGAAGATATCGAGGTAAAGGGTTTTCATGAATTATTGGATGGGTACCAGTTGAATTTCGAGTTCCCGCGGATTTTGCCCAGTGCGATCAGTGGCCCGCAGGCGGATGGTTTGACCGGGATCCTTGCGGCGCAGGGCTTTCACGTAATCTTCAGTCCGTTCAATCGGCCAACCATCCAGTGTGGTGACGATGTCCCATTCCTTCAAGCCGGCCCGGCCAGCCGTGCCGTTGGGTTGCAACTGGCGCACGACGAGTCCGCGCAGACTGGCTGGCAGGGGTTTCAAAAATGCCGGCTCCTGGGACCACAATTCCTCGACGCCCATTTGCAATGTGGGCGTGTGAATATCGCGTTCGGCTTGCAGCAGTCGTTGCAAAGACTCCAACGGCGCCGCATAGGCCACGCCTTGATGGCCGCCCTTGATCGTCATGGCAGCGCTTTGCACGCCGATTAATTGACCGCGCGCATTGACCCAGGGTCCGCCCGAGGTGCCGATGGGCGAGATGGCCGAGATATGGAGTATCTCCCGAAAGGCGCCGTCATAAAACTCAAAGGTCGGCTGCGCGCGCGCCACTTTACCCGCGATCAAGACGCCATGCCGAAACACCGGTGCGCCGTAGAGATACACGGGCTCGCCCGGTCGTGGGGCACGTTTGGCAAAATTCAGATGCGGATACGGCTCCGGGCGCACCGGCAATTGCAACAACGCCAGATCGTGCCCCCGATCCAGTGCGATCAGGCGGACCGGATGCCGGCCGAGTGTGGGCGAGTGCACCTCCAACCGGGCTGTGTCGTCCGCAGGCAACATGTGTGCGGCCACCATCACGCCCCCGTGCACATCCACGATACTGCCGGACCCGGCCATGCGGCCATCCACCAATAACTCCAACGCGGCAGGCTGAACACGCCGATACACCGATTCCGCCGAAGGCAAAGGTGTCATGCAACCGACATTGCCGAGCAGCAGCAAGGTGATGATCCCTCCAAAAATATTTCGCTGTAGGTTCATGATTGGGCCACGGCATTGATCTGGCTGGCGGCGTAGGCGGCGCCGAAGCCGTTGTCTATGTTGACGACGGTGACGCCGCTGCCGCAGCTGTTGAGCATGCCGAGCAGGGCGGCGAGGCCGTCGAAGCTGGCGCCGTAACCGATGCTGGTGGGCACGGCGATGACGGGCTTGTCGACGAGGCCGGCGACGACGCTGGGCAGGGCGCCTTCCATGCCGGCGACGACGATGATGACGTTGGCTTCGCGAAAGTCCTCCACGCGCGCGAGCAGCCGATGCAGACCGGCAACGCCGACGTCGTACAGCCGTTGCACGCGGTTACCCATCACCTCGGCGGTGACGGCGGCTTCCTCGGCGACAGGTTGATCGCTGGTACCGGCGGAGAGGATGGCGATGGTGCCGGCGCGCGAGGGTTTGGATTTCTTTTTCTCAATGACCACGCATCGGGCGGCTTCGTGGTGTTTGGCTTTCTTAAATTTTTTCGCAAGCGCTTTGGCGTGCTCGGGCGTGACGCGGGTGATGAGGACGCAGTCGCTTTGCTTGAGGATTTCGCCGGCGATCTTGACGACCTGCACGGGTGTTTTGCCGGCACCGAAGATGAC
>WTHG01000213.1 GCA_011523245.1 Verrucomicrobiales bacterium
TTCCACCGGTTCGCCGGTTTCCGGGTGCTTTTTCAGCGGTTTATCCTTCATCGACTGGACCACCTCAAAGCGCTTCGGTTTCTGGCCCTTCTTCTTGGGAATGGTTTGGTAAATGTAGGTGGGCATAAGGCGGGATTGTGGCGGAAAACGCCGACTCAAGGCAAGAGCAGTCCGCATTTTGCGTGTAAGAATCCGACGGAAAAGGGCTTGATGGGCTGGGCAATTTGGGCATAGTAGCCCGCCCGCCGCATCCATGGCGGTTGTGGCTGGATAGCTCAGTTGGTAGAGCAACGGACTGAAAATCCGTGTGTCCCCGGTTCGAACCCGGGTCCAGCCACCATTTCTTTTCCTCCCCGCCCCACCTCCCAACGTGACACCACCGCCTCGTTCGCTTATGTTGCCCGCCGGGGCCGGGGTCCTCATGGCATGAAAACTCTTCATCGGTACTTGCTCTCTCAGGTGCTGGCCACGCTGGTGCTCACCGTGGGCATCTTCACGGCCGTGCTGATGATGGGCAACGCCATGAAGGAGGTGCTCGCTCTGGTGGTTAAAGGTCAGGCTTCGCTCTGGGGGGTGACCAAGGCTTTCGCCCTTTTGGTGCCGTTCGTGATTTCCTTCTCGCTTCCGATGGGGTTGCTCACTGCCATGTTGTTGGTCTTCGGTCGGTTCAGCGCCGACCAGGAACTCACCGCCGCCCGTGCCGGCGGAGTAAGCCTGCTCAGCTTAGTGACCCCTGTCATTGTGTTCAGCTTTTTGATGAGCGGGTTGTGTGCGTGGATCAATCTCGAGATCGCGCCGCGCTGCCGCACGGCCTACAAACAGTTGGTTTATGAGCTGGCCAAAACCAATCCAGCCGCTTTGTTGTCGGAAAATTCCTTTGTCACCGAGGTCCCCGATCATGTGATTTACATTGAGCAACTCGATCGCGATGAATCCAACCCCCATCATTGGACGATGCAAAATGTCCTGCTCAATCGCATGGACGAAGGTGAACTTATTCAGCGCACGCGCGCCGCTCGCGGTGAAGTGGAGTATGATGAAACCTCCAAGCAATTTGTGTTCCGCTTGATCGAGGCCCAAGTGAATGTGCGGGCCGACAAACTCTCGGTCATTTTCGGAGGCTCAGATGAACCCCAAACAGAGGAAAGCCCGCCGAAAGCGTCCGCCACGAACCGAGGGCAAACCAACGCCGTGCCGGAATCCGCTCCCGAAGCCCAACCGTTTCCTGCCGCCCCGGAATGGATTCCGATGGCCGGCGGTGAATTGATCCTGCCCATCGCCTTGGCGGATATGGAAAAACGCGTCTTCAAACCCAAGCTAAGTTACCTAACCTTCGGTCAGTTGCGGCGCGAATTGCAACGCCACGGTGAAGTCCTCAATGTAGACAGCAACGGTTCCACCGCGCTCGCGCATTATTCCACGCGGAACCCGCCGGAGAACGGATTGGAACTGGAGGTTTTGCGCGATGGCAACTCCGTGGGGCGCGCCCGCTTCAACGGCGATGCAACGCCGGCACATTTGGTTCTGGAAATTATCGAAGGCGACATTCGCACAGGCGACCGGTTTGCCCTCAACCAAATGCCTCTGAAAGTGCAGCTGCACCGGCAGGTCTCTTTTTCATTTGCCGCGATCGGTTTCACGCTCATCAGCATTCCACTCGGCATTCGCACGCACCGGCGCGAGACCACCGCGGGCGTGGCCATGGCGCTGGTGCTCATTCTTCTTTACTACAGCTTTGTCATTCTCGGCCAGGCGCTCGAGAGCAAACCGCATTGGCATCCGCATTATCTTGTGTGGATTCCCGTGTTCCTCTTTCAATTCATTGGCGGCTGGCTGTTGTGGCGGGCCAATCGCGGCACATGAATCCCCCGACTCCCAGCCTTGTTCAACTGCAAGTACGCCAAGGCGCGGCCGCCGGCCACGTGCTGTCAGCCGATCAACTGCCGATTAGATTGGGCCGCGGAAAGGGTTGCCATTTGCAGCTCACCGAGGAGGGGGTGTGGGAGCAACACGGCGAAATTGACATCAATGCTGACCAGCAATTCATCCTGCGCCGCCACCCCGAAGCCGGGGTCATGATCAACGGTGAACCGGCCGGGGAGAGCACACCACTGAGCAACGGGGATGAAATCGAGCTCGGCTCGGCCAAGCTGCAATTCTGGCTGGGCGGCGTACGCCAAAAAAATCTCGCGGCCCGCGAAGCCGCTGGGTGGGCCCTTCTTGGTGCCATCACGGTGGCGGAGGTCATTCTACTGCTCTGGCTCACCTGAGAAGAGTTCCCGATTGCAAACCCAGCCTGAGCCGTTAACCTCTCCGCCGGATGAAGCACCTGCTGGATTTCGAAAAACCGTATATCGACCTGCAACGCCAGCTTGATGAGTTGCGCGGTCAGCCTCAGGAAACAGACGTGGCCTTGGATTTTGATGATGAAATCCGACAGCTCGAGGAGAAGATAGAGGCCAAGAAACGCGAGTTGTACTCCAACCTCAGCGCCTGGCAACGTGTGCAGCTTGCACGGCATCCTCAGCGTCCCTACTCGCTCGATTACATCAATAAAACTTTCAGCGGATTTTCCGAATTACACGGAGACCGGCTCTTCCATGATGACCACGCAATCGTCGCCGGCTTTGCCATGCTCGGCGAACGCCGCGTGATGGTGGTGGGCACTCAAAAAGGGCGTGACACAAAAGAGAATATCAAACGCAACTTCGGCTGCGCTCATCCCGAAGGCTACCGAAAGGCCCTGCGCATCATGGGCATGGCCAACCGATTTGGGCTGCCGATCGTATGCCTGATCGACACCGCCGGTGCCTACCCCGGTGTGGCCGCCGAGGAACGCCATATTGCCAAAGCCATTGCCATTAACCTGCGCGAAATGACGCTGTTTAGCGTGCCGATGATCTCTGTGGTGATCGGCGAAGGCGGCAGCGGTGGTGCGCTCGGCATCGGCGTGAGCGATCGCACCTTGATTCTGGAAAACGCCTATTACTCCGTCATCAGCCCCGAGGGTTGCGCCGCCATTCTCTGGAAAGACCGCGCCGCTGCCCCGCAGGCGGCCGAAGCGCTGAAGATCACCGCCAACGATTTGCATGGGCTGAATCTTGTGGACGAGGTGGTGCCTGAGCCTTTGGGCGGCGCCCACAACGATCACAACGCCATGGCCGACACCCTGCGCGATGCTTTATTGCGCAACCTGAATGAGCTGGAGCAAATCGATCCCCAAATCCGCCTGCAGGAACGCTACGCCAAGTATCGCCGCCACGGCAAATATATCGAGGGTTGAGCCCATGCTCTACCCGTTTACCTTCCAGCCCATTTTCCAGGAACGCGTCTGGGGCGGCCGCAATCTCGAATCGTTGTTCGGTAAACCCTTGCCTGCGGGCAAGCGCATCGGGGAATCCTGGGAAATCAGCGACCGGCCCGAAGCCGGCAGTCTCATCGCCAACGGACCACTCGCGGGGCTTTCCCTTCGTTGGCTAATGGAAGAACACGCCGATGAGCTGCTAGGCAATGTGCCGGACCGAAACGGCCGTTTCCCGTGGCTTGCCAAGTTGCTGGACGCTGAAGCGGATCTATCCGTGCAAGTCCATCCGCCGGCCGAGATTGCCCACACACTTGGAGGCAAATCCAAAACCGAGGCGTGGTACATCGCTCAAGCCAAACCCGAGGCACGAATCTTTGCCGGCCTGCCCGAAGGCATAACCCGCGATGCGTTCGCCGAACGTCTCGGTCAACCCGGTTTTGCCGATTGCTTGCACGCGATCCCCGCTGAAACGGACAAGGCGCTCTTCATTCCTAGCGGTCGCCTACACGCGCTCGGTGCCGGTATGGTGGTATTTGAAATTCAGGAGGATTCCGACACCACCTATCGGGTCTACGATTGGGACCGCACTGGGCTCGACGGTCAACCCCGCGATTTGCACGTGGAACAGGCGTTGGCTTCGGTTGATTTCACCGACACCACGCCCTCCCTGGCCACGCCGGAATGGGAAGCGGCCGAAGGCCATTCCTTTTCCCGAATCGCCCAGCAACCCGAAGTATTCGACCTGAGCCTTGTGCGGCTGGAAAATTCCGCTACCCAGCTTTGTCCGGGAGAAGGCATGCGCGTGTTGGCGGTGACGCACGGCACGTTGACCATTCACGCCGGTGAGGAACCGTTGACCTTGAAAGCCGGCGGGTTCGCCCTGCTGCCTGCGAGCATTGAGGCCGCTGGTCTTGAGGGCGAAAACGCCCAATTCCTCCTCACCCAAGGCGCATGAACGTGGAAGAGAAAACATCCGGTGACAAGGTGAAGGAATTCCTTCACCAATTCGTGGTGGGCACACTGGCCGTTCTGGTGGCCGTGAATGTAGTTGGCGGCATCACCTACGACACCCCCAGCAACCTACTGCTTGCTTCGCTGGTGCTCGGAGCGCTAAACGCGTTCCTGCGGCCGTTGCTGTTGCTCGGCTGTCTGCCGCTGTTAATCCTTACGCTCGGCTTTTTCCTGATTGTGATCAACGCCATTCTGCTCCAGCTCACGGGCGAGCTAATGGTAAGTTTAACCGGTAATCCGGATAGTTTTGTGGTGGAAGATTTTTGGTCCGCATTCTGGGGTGCACTGGTAATTTCCATCGTCACCCTGATCGCCAACTCACTAACCGGTAACGGTAAATCCAAGGTGCACTTTCAACGCGGCCAACCGCGCAAACGCCCCCCGGACAAGCGCGGCTATAACAGTGATGATGACGATGGGCCGGTTATTGATGTATGATCTCTTCAGCCGTTTAGGCAATAGGCGGCATAGTGGGTTCGTTTCCCTTCGGCTAGCCATTGGCGCTCAAATTCGGTGGTGATTTCCGACAAGGCAGAGGGCGTGGCTTCTTCCGTGAATCCGTCCGCGCCCCGAAAAGTTTCCTGCATTTGCTCGAAGTACGACGGATCGTCCGTGCGGAGGTAGAGTACGCCACCAGGCACGAGGACGCGGCGGATACGAGGTAGGAAATCGGGTTGGATCAGGCGATGGCGTGCGTGTTTGTCCTTAGGCCAAGGATCAGGAAAGTAAACATGTACGGCGCTGAAGGCGCGCTCGGGCAGTAGATAATCCAACACATAACGCGCCTCGATGCGCAGTAGGCGCAGGTTGGTAAGACCGGCGTGCTGGCCGCGTTTACTCAGCTTGCGCACGCGGCCGAGCAAACGTTCCACTCCCAAAAAATTTCGTTTGGGATGACGTTGGGCGTGTTCGAGGAGAAATCCGCCGTCGCCGCAGCCGATTTCCAACTCGGTAGGTTGCGGCGTAACAAAAAGTTCCTCCAAGCGCAAAGGCTTGGTAATAGATTGAAAATCATGCAGCAGCGCGTCCGGATCGCTCATGCGTTTGACTTCTCCACGAATAGCGCCAGCGAAGCGGTATAGCCGTGGAGATAATTGCTCTCGCCTACTGGCCCAATTTCACCATTGCAAAAGAAGCCGCTGAGGCCGATTTCCCCCAGGTGATGCTGCACTAGGCCGGCATCGTGATCTGAAGCCCCAAACAGGTTTTTGCCACGCCCGTTGCAGCAGCAGAGGCAGCCGCCAAACACGGTGGCATCCTCCAGTGTTTCACTGGCGCGATGTAGCAGTTCATCAAAATCCTCACCGGCGGCGCGGGCATCGCGGCGTTGAAACTGCAGGGTCTGGCCGGCACGCGGTAGGGCCCCAACGGCGATAGCGCCATTGTTCGGATCGGCGCCGATGAGATTGCGAATGAGAAAATCGCCACGATGAAACTCATCGAGATACTCGTCCACCACCATGCCCACGAACAGGTTTCCACGAGTCTTCTCCTTGTCCGTGTCGCTGAGTGCTTCAAACGTCTCGACCAATACCTCGTAGGCGGGGCGATTGCCGATCTCATGAATCACGTTGTGCTCGGCACGCGTGATGGTCCACGTTTCGCCTATCGGCGTGCAGCCCTGCGAGATCACGCTGCGCAACGCCACGCCGCCGCCCACGCTGAGCGCCACGCCACCGTCCTCGTACACATCGCCGTTTAAGTAAACCTGAGTTCGTTGCTCGCGGTGTTCCCCACTTGCCAGACCTCCAAGAATGGGTGCGTTGGGCCAGGCGGCGTTCCATTGGTTGAGCCATTGTTCTCCCTGGAAATGAAATGGATCGGCAAAGACCAGCCAACCGTTGCTGTCCTGCACACCGGTTTCCTCCTGCCAAAACCCCTCTACCTCTCCCTGCTCTACCTGCGCCTGAGTAAAGCGGATGGCGTTCAGTTCCGCATCCGGCAGATTATACAGTGACAGCACAAGGCCCGGTTCCTTTTCTAGTTCCTGTGCATTGGCAATGAGACTGCCACTGGAGCAGCCGAGCAGCAACGGGATGCGTGCGTGCACGCGGAGAATTTCCAGCAACTCGGTGGCATGCGCAAAAAATTGCGGTGTGGTGAAAACCAACCCCAGCGAGACTTCTTCCGTTGGAATCTTCCCGCGCACTTCGGCCGCCCAAGCCTCTAGGGCATCGACCTCAAACGGTCCGTCATAGTGGACAGCAACGGAATGGCTGGAGCTCATAGTGCGGCTAAGGTTTTCCGGTGTACTCGATGCGAACGATTTGAGTGTCGACGTTTTTACCCCAACCCGTGCCCCACTCAATAGCATAAAGGCAGCCGTCTGGGCCCAGCTCGAGATCCATCGGCCGCTTGAACGTTAGGCCATCAGCGAAGCGCTCCATTTTTTCTATGCGATGATCCGCATCGAGCTTCACGGCAATGATCCAGTTGCGTGTCCATTCATAAATGAAGAGCGTGCGGTCAAATTGCCGGGGCAATTTGTGTTTCGACTTCAGGTTGGCATCGTAATAATACACCGGCCCAGCCATCGCCGTGCGCCCTCCAGGCTCGCCAGGGCGGGAGTTCACAGTGGGGAATCGTGTGCTGAAACCGTGCGGGTAGGAAATGAACGCCGGCTGAGCGGGCGGCAGTTCCTTGATGCCAGTGTTGTTCGGCGAATTATTGATCGGCTTGTTGACGTCATACGCCGGCGCAGCCTTGTCGGCGGCGTAATCGAATTCGCGATAAGCCTTATTTGCACCCACGAAGTACGGCCAACCAAAGAAGCCCGCCGTACGCGCCTGATTGATTTCATCAAAGCCAGCGGGGCCGTAATTCGGATTCGGGAAACGCGCATCCGGGCCTACGTCACCCCAGTACACATAGCCGTTCTTTGAATCTACCCCCAACCGAAATGAATTACGCGTGCCCATCACGAAAATTTCCGGACGCGTCCCCTTGGTACCAGGCTTAAATAGGTTGCCCGGCGGGATGGTGTAACCACCATCGGCCTTCGGCTTTACGCGCAGGATGGCACCACGCAGGTCGTTGGCATTGGCGGAAGATTTCTGCGCATCCCATGGGCTACGGCCTTCGCGCTCGTCGATAGGCGCATAGCCATTCCGCGGCTTGGGCTGAGATTTGTCGTGAAACGGATTGGTGTTATCGCCCACCGCCACGAGCAGGTTGCCCTTGGGGTCAAACGCCAGCGAACCTCCGACGTGGCAGCATTGCTCGCGTTGCGTGCGGATATCGATGATCGCTTGTTCGCTTTCGAGATCGAGCTTGTCGCCCTTGAGCGTGAACCGGCTCACGCGGATGATACCCTCCTTTTTGCCTTGGTCGTTCTTGGTCGTCTCCGGTAGTGAACGATTCAGGTAGACCCATTTGTTTTTCGTGAAATGCGGATCCAGCGTGATGCCCAGTAGTCCGTCCTCCAGACCGGTGAAGGTCGGCACCTTGGCGATCTCCACCCCTGGCTTGCCAGGCGGCACCATGCGGACCACGCCATTGCGCTGCGCATAAAACACCGTACCATCCGGAGCCACCGCGAGTTCCATCGGGTCCTGCAGTGTATCGATGAATTTATCGTTCTGCTTGTGATCGCTCTCCAGGATGACCTTGCGGAAATCACCGGCCTGTTGCGGGCCGCTGGGTTTGGGTTGCGCCACAAGATTCCCAGCCACCATCAGGCCGGCCAACAGGCAAACAGTTTGGGTTCGCATGACTAAAAATTATTCGGCCGCTTCCTCAGCCTCGGCCGGGGCGGCCTCGTCTTCACTGGACTCTTCCTCTTCCGGCTCCACGCCGTTCTTTTTGTCCATGATCTGTTTGACGATCAATTCACAAAGCTCTGGCTTATCTGACAGCGTGCGTTGCGCCGCTGCTACACCCTGCCCGATCAGCTCGCCATCGTGCTGGATCCATGCGCCTTTCTTGCCGAGCACGCCAAATCGCAGGCCGGCGTCTATGATGCTGCCTTCGCGGTTGATGCCCTGGTTGTACATAATGTCAAACTCCGCCTCGGCAAACGGCGGCGCCACCTTGTTTTTTACAATCTTTGTCTTTACGTGATTACCGATCACTTGACCGGTCGAATCCTTGATCGCTTCACGTCGACGGATATCGATTCGCACACTCGCGTAAAACTTCAGCGCCTTGCCGCCCGGAGTCGTTTCCGGGCTACCAAACATCACCCCCACTTTTTCCCGCAGTTGGTTCGTGAAAATACAGGTCGTCTTCGCCTTATTCAAAATTGCCGCCAATTTCCGCAGCGCCTGGCTCATTAACCGCGCCTGCATGCCCATTGTGGCCATGCCCATATCGCCCTCTAGCTCAGCCTTGGGCACGAGCGCCGCCACAGAGTCCACTACGATCACATCAACTGAATTGGAGCGTGCCAAGGTTTCGCAAATGGTCAAGGCCTCCTCCCCGCTGTCCGGCTGAGACACCAGCAGGTCGTCGAGGTTTACTCCCAGCTTGCGAGCGTACTGCGGGTCAAGTGCGTGTTCCGCATCAATGAAGGCACACACACCGCCTGCTTTTTGGGCATTGGCAATCACGTGCAGCATCACTGTAGTTTTCCCGGAGGATTCCGGTCCGTAAATTTCAATAATCCGCCCCTTGGGCACACCACCGATGCCCAAGGCCAGATCCAGCGAGAGAGACCCGGTGGAAATGCCCTCGATGCTGGACTGCGCATTCGCATCGCCCAACCGCATGATGCTTCCTTCACCAAAAGTTTTGGTGATCTGCGCGAGCGCGCTATCGAGATTGGCCTGGCGGGCATCTTCGCCCCCAGCGGATTTCTTAGCTTTCTTTTCTGCCATGATATTATGTCTCCTGTTTTAGAAGCTCGCGGAATTGGAATGATGCGCCCCTGTGACGCGTCCCGCAAGTCCATGTTGTTCTTTTTGGTTTCGGTAAAATCAGTTGTGGTCGCCCCTCGGCCTGCGTATCTTCGCGGCCATGTTTTCACACGTAGTTATTTTTTGGACCAAACCCGATGTGCCTGATGCCACCGAGAAACTGCTGGCCGGTGCCGAGCAATACCTCAAACCCTGCCCGGGCGTATTGCATTATCACTGCGGAAAAATGGCCTCCAGCCACCGCGATGTGGTCGATCAATCCTATCAAGTAGCGCTGAACCTCGTATTTGAGGATAAAGCCGCGCAGGACACCTATCAGGAGCACCCGTTGCACGTAGACTTTGTGGAAAAAGTCTTCAAACCCTGCTGCGATCGTGTGGTGGTCTACGATTTCGAGGACTAAAATCCGCTTGCCAAAGCGGCCGAAGTCCTTAAACTTCCGCCCTTCACGGACGCGAGTGTAGCTCAATTGGTAGAGCATCTGCTTGCCATGCAGAAGGTCGTGGGTTCGACCCCCATCACTCGCTCCATTTTCTTTTTGATCCGCTCCCGTTGAAATCATCTGGAGGGAATCTTAGAGCTTCATATTGGACATTTGTTGTCCCACATCATTTAAAACCTGCTTTTTATCCTTATTCGTGTTTGGCTTGAACTCGTGAGTTTGACGAATGAACAAATCGAGGAACAGATGCTGCAGTTTGCCGAAGCTCTGGAGAAAATGAGTGAGCTCACCGCCACCGCCATTGAGAAACGGGATCAAAAGATTGCCGATTTGACTGACCGCATCGAGGCGCTCGAGAACGCAGCGGACTAGCCGCACTTCAAGCTGGCGCTTTCTAGGTATGGCGTTACCCTGACCCTATGAGCACCCCTCGGAGATGGGAAGCCAAGATGCTCCCTGGTGTCTGGAAAGACTCCGTGAATGTGGAGCTCGAGAAACACAGCCTTCAAGGCTGGGAGCTGGTCGCCGTGTTACCCGGCAAAGAAGACCGCCGCGAGCTGTACTTCAAACGCCCCTACCGACCCGCCCCGCCGCCCGACGAACCCAAAGATGCCCCTACCTTCAAATTTGCTCAGGATTTAAAAGACGCCTTTAAAGAGGGATTGCAGGAGGATTAATTCCTATGTAACCCCCTTCTCCGCATGGGCGTATCCATTAGATAATGAAAATCATGCTAAAAACCGCGTTTGCTTTAATCATCTGTGCGGTCCCCGCTGTTGCAGAGAAACTAAATCCAAAACAAATCCCGGCCAGTGCCCAGTGGGTTATTCATATGGATTTCGATGGCTTCAAAACTAGCGAACTGGGCAAGTTTGCCATGAAGCAAATGGATGAACATGCCGGTGCCATTGATGCCCTTTCGGCAATGCTAAAATTTGATCCACGGGAGGATTTGGCTGATGTAACGGCTTTCGGACATGTGGATGCAGAGCAACCCGATGAAAACGGCGTGGCACTCATTCGTGGTAAGTTCGATCAAGAACACCTGCTAACTTTGCTAAAGGCGAATAAAACCTTCAAAACCGAGAAATC
>WTHG01000244.1 GCA_011523245.1 Verrucomicrobiales bacterium
CCAGTTATATCAAGGAGCTTTCAATTATCGAACGGTTCCACACCAAGCAGTTCGGCCGTTTCCTCGACAAACTTGCTGCCGTGCGCGAACCCAACGGCCGAACTCTGCTGGACAATACCATGGCGCTGTTGGGCAGTGGGATGGGCAATGCCAGTTCGCACAGCAACAAGAACCTGCCTTTGTTGTTGGCGGGCGGCGGATTCAAGCATCAGGGCCATCTTCCATTCGAGTCGGGTAAAACGCCTGCCTCCAACTTGTTTGTTTCCATGCTCCAAAGGTTTGGTGTGGAAACGGACTCATTCAATCGCTCCACTGGCACGCTGAACGGGCTTCAGGCTTAATGAGGTCGATGCGCGCCACTATATTGCTCGCAGCCCTATTGCTCGGGGCGGAATTCGCTATAGCTGCGGAACTGCCCGCCTCGGTTCCGGTTTTTGTCGAGCGCTACTGCATAAAGTGTCATGATGCGGACAGCGAAAAAGGGGACCGCAATTTCGAGCCGTTCCTTGCGCAGCCGGGAAAAGCCGAACACCACGAGCTTCTTAAGGAGATACTCGATCAGCTAAACCTCGGGGAAATGCCGCCGCGCAAAAAGAATGTCGCTCAGCCGTTGGTTGCGGAGCGACGGGAGATGGTTGCGGCGCTGGCCGATTATCTCGCTGCCGTTGAATCCGGCAAGGCGCCCGCCACCACGGTGATGCGCCGACTTACCCGCTACGAATATAATTACACACTGCGCGATTTGCTGGGCGTGGACACGGTCGCGGCGGATGCCACGAGGTCTTTCCCGGCGGAGGCTACGTCTCATGGGTTTCCCAATTTCGGCCCCGTGCAGGCGCTCTCCGACGTTCAGCTCCAGCACTATATGAAAGCGGCTCGGACCTACCTTGATCGGGCCTTGGCACTGGGCAAGAAACAACCCGAGGTGAGGCGATGGACTTTCGAGCCCAAGGATTTGACTCATGAAAAGAAAAACGTCGGGACAGTCCGTTACCGGGTGATTTCGGCCGACGGAAAGCACTTGGACATCGGCCATGGACAGCCCGCTGAAAGTGGGCCAACTTTTCCGAAGAAATTCGCTTCACAAGGTGTGCCCGAGGATGGGCTTTATCGTATTCGCGTAAAGGCCGCGGCCGTTGGACGCAAGCATCCCTACGCGCCGGAGTTGATCCCGGCCGATCTCACGCAACCTCTGCAAATGGGTTTGTGGCACGTTCCCAGCCCAACGTATTTGTCCAAGCGCACAACCGAGGGGCGCGTCCTTGTCGAGGTTTTTGATTTGGCGGACGACAAGCCACAGGTCTACGAAGCCAAAGCATGGATGCCGGCCGGTTCCACCCCGTTTGTTCACTGGATCAATGGCATCGGTGCCTCCAAGGGGCCCTTGCGAAAGATCGTTGAACAATACCATCCGGAGGCGCGCCGAAAGACTCCTTATGAAGTTGATCGCCTCAAGGCGGCAGGCTTGCCCGTGCCCAAGGATGCATTGGTGCAGAAAATATGGATTTCAGACCTCTACAAGGGGCCTCGAGTCCGTATCTATGAGATGACCCTTGAAGGGCCGTTGCACGACCAGTGGCCGCCGGCAAGCCACCGGGGCATCGTCGGCAATGAAACCGATGCGAGCAAACTGAACGTCGAACAAGTCCTGCTCGAATTCGCCCGTAAGGCTTTTCGACGGCCCGTGAAGTCTCAGGAGATCGCGCAGTACATCGATTTTTTCCAAAGCCAAACGGCTTCCGGAATGGCGGCAAACGAGGCCTTGAAACAGGTCCTCACAGCCATCCTCACCTCCCCGCGTTTTCTCTTTCTTGATGAAGGCGACGTAAAGGAAGGAAAGCAACTGGATGATTTTCAATTGGCGACAAGACTGTCATACGCCCTTTGGTGTTCAACGCCCGACGAGCGTCTGCTCAAGTTGGCCGCTGAAGGTATTTTGAATCAGCCGAAAACCCTGAGGGCGGAAACCGAACGACTCTTGAGGGACCCGCGCTCCCAAGCCTTTGTTCAGCGTTTTACTGATGCCTGGTTGCGGCTCGACAAAATTGGTTCCATGCCGCCGGGCACAAAACAATTCCCTGTTTATTTCCGCGACCGCCTCGAAAGCGCCATGAAGAATGAGACTTACCATTTCGTGAGCCATATGCTTCAGCGGAATCGTCCTCTCTCGGAATTCGTTGATGCGCGCTACAGTTTTCTCAACGGCGCCCTTGCGCGCCATTATGGAGTGCCCGGCGTTGTCGGAGAGGCGTTTCGACAAGTGCAGTTTTCCGCTCAAGTTCGCCGTGGAGGATTGCTGGGGCATGCCAGTGTGCTGACCGCCACGGCCAACGGTGTGGAAACATCGCCCGTGACCCGGGGTGTCTGGGTTTTGGAGAGCTTATTGGGCACACCGCCCTCGCCGCCCCCACCGGACGTACCGCCAATTGAACCGGACACACGCGGTGCCGTCACCATTCGCGATCAGTTGGCCAAGCATCGTCACGTCGTCGCCTGCGCGGACTGCCACGCCAAGATTGATCCGTGGGGGTTCGCGCTGGAATTCTACGATCCCATCGGCGGCCTGCGCATGCATTACCCGGCCAACAAGGAGCGGGGCACGGGAAAAGGCAGGCGCGTGGATGGCTCTGGGCAATTGCCCTCCGGTGAGCAGGTAAACAATGAAGCCGATCTCCGAAAACTGCTGGCCTCCCGCAAAACCCAGTTAACGCGTAACCTCACTCACAAACTTCTCCTGCACGCGACAGGCC
>WTHG01000180.1 GCA_011523245.1 Verrucomicrobiales bacterium
GTCTACGGTGGTCATCTCGTTGCCCTTCCAGCCATATTCTTTAGCCTTAGGGGCAAAGGCTTCATTTTGGTCGTTGTAATACTGAATCCGGTTGTCGCCGTTTTTATCTTCAAATCCAAGAAGGCCGGTCTTTTCCCAGTTCTGAAACCACTCTGGGCGGTTGTTGTATTCGAGGTTGCCTTCAGCAGAACCGATTTGGCCGGTTTGAATGGTTTCTGAAAGATTCAAACGCGCCATGGCGGCGACAGCGGGGGCGGTGGTGTAGAGGATGGCGATGAAAACCAAGGCCCAGCCGGCGGAGAGGCGGGCGTCGCTGACTTTGGGCACGGTGAAAAAACGGATGATCACATGCGGCAGGCCGGCGGTGCCAATCATGAGCGACAGGGTGTAGGCGAACATGTTCAGTTTACTGCCCATCACGCTGGTGGTGTATTCACCGAAACCAAGGTCGGTGACCACCTGATCCAGCTTGGTCAATAGTGGAGTGCCGTCTGCTACCTCTCCGCCAAGGCCCAGTTGCGGGATGGGGTTGCCGGTGAGCTGGAGTGAAATGAATATGGCGGGCACGGTGTAAGCGAAAATGAGCACGACGTACTGGACGATCTGCGTGTAGGTGATGCCTTTCATGCCGCCCAAGACTGCGTAGAAAAACACGATTCCCATGCCGATAAAGAGGCCGGTGTTGTAGTCGGTTTCTAGGAATCGCGAGAAGGCGACGCCGACGCCTTTCATTTGCCCGATTACGTAAGTGACGGAAATGATGATGAGACACGCCACGGCTACCACACGGGCGGTCTTGGAATAGAACCTTTCGCCGATAAATTCGGGTACGGTAAATTTGCCGTACTTACGCAGGTACGGCGCGAGGAGAAGGGCTAGTAAAACATAGCCGCCGGTCCAGCCCATGAGAAAGACAGATCCGCCATAGCCGCTGAAAGCGATTAGGCCGGCCATGGAGATGAAGGAGGCGGCACTCATCCAATCAGCGGCAGTGGCCATGCCGTTGGCGATTGGGCTTACGCCCCCACCGGCCACATAAAATTCCTTGGTGGACTTGGCTTTGCTCCAGATGGCAATGCCGATGTACGCAACAAAGGTGACGCCAACGATCAGATACGTCCAGGTCTTGACGTCCATCAGGCGTCCTCCTTGGATTCAGGTTCTGTCTCTGAAGGTTTGGTGGAAGTGTCCTCGGTCTCGGCGAAGCCGTGTTTTTCATCCAGCTGATTCATCAACCGGACGTACACGAAGATCAGGATTACAAAGACATAGATGGATCCCTGCTGGGCCATCCAAAAACCGAGTTTGTAGCCACCGAGAGAGATCTTGTTTAGTGGCTCTACGAGGAGAATGCCGCAGCCGTACGATACGATAAACCACACGGCCATCAACCAGGCCATGATTCGGATGTTGTCGCGCCAGTAGGCTTGGCGGCGTTCAGAGAGCGATTTGGTGTCGGCCATGATATTGCCTGAAGGCTGCGGGGTTTTAGCAGAGGCAAGCCGGGTGCGCAATGCCAGGTTGATGACAGCAGGCACTGTGTTTGCCCTTTCAATTTTACCCGCTCTGCCGTACCTTCCGCCGTTCCGGAAATGCCGAGTGTTTTCATCAAAACTTACGGATGCCAGATGAATGAGCGCGATAGCGAGGCGGTTGCCGCGCAGCTCATGGCCAAGGGCTATGCGGTAGCTCCGGACGAAGCGCAGGCCGATGTAATTTTACTCAATACCTGCAGTGTGCGCGATGCCGCCGAGCAAAAGGCAATCAACAAAATGGAGACATTGATTGGCCAGACGCGCAAACGGAATCCGGACACCGTGCTGGGGTTTATGGGCTGCATGGCGCAGAGTCGTGGTGCGGAGTTAGTGGATCAATTGCCGGATGTGGATCTGGTTCTTGGGACCCAAAAATTTCACCGTGCAGGTGAGTATCTTGATGAGCTGCTGGATGGCCGCCGCGACAAGGTGGTGGACACGGACGAAGAGCAGGGCAGTGAAGGGGCCATTCGTGAACATCTGCTCAGCGCACAAAGCGAAACCAAGGCGGTGACGGCCTTTGTGAGCATCATGCAGGGCTGCAACCAGTTCTGCACCTTTTGCATCGTACCCTACACCCGCGGACGCGAGCGCTGCCGGAGCATTGAGGATATCGTGGGCGAATGCCGCGGGTTGGTGGAGAGCGGCGTGCGGGAAGTCACTTTGCTGGGGCAGATCGTCAATAGCTACGGCAAACGCGAGATTGGTGTGAAGGATGGCAAGAGCGCCTTTGTGCAATTGATCGAGGCGGTTCATGAAATCGAGGGCTTGGAACGAATTCGTTTTACCTCACCGCATCCCAAGGGATACGGTGATGATTTGGTAGATGCTTATGTGCGCCTGCCTAAGCTGATGGAGAACGCGCATTTGCCGGTGCAAAGCGGAAGTGACCGCATGCTCAAGCTGATGCACCGCGGCTATTCGCGAGAACGGTTTCTGGAACTGGTGGGCAAACTGCGCGCGGCCAAGCCGGAGATGGGAGTTGGCACGGACATCATCGTGGGTTTCCCGGGTGAGACGGAGGAGGATTTTGATGAGACCTTGAACCTGTGCCGCGAGGTGGAGTTTGATAATGCTTTTCTCTTCAAATACAGTCGACGCCGCGATACTCCTGCCGCGGAGATGCCGGATCAACTACCAGAAGAATTGATCGAAGAACGTCACGCCCGTTTGCTGGAGGCCGTGGATGAGATTCGCGTGCGCAAACTGAA
>WTHG01000253.1 GCA_011523245.1 Verrucomicrobiales bacterium
CTACGTTACAGGCGAAAACGGTGGAGCGGCGTTTGTGTTGGTCTATCTGGTATGTGTATTCCTCATCGGTGTGCCGTTACTTTACGTGGAATTGGCGTTGGGACGTGCGAGTGGTCGGAATCCGGTGGGGGCATTTCAAAAAACTAAGCCCGGCACGCCGTTTATGTTTACCGGGGTCTTGTGCTTAATGGCCTGTTTTTTTGTTCTGACGTATTATGGCGTGATCGCTGGGTGGACGATCAGTTTTGCGTGGAGTCAAATCACGCAAACACCTCTGGTTTTCAACGAGTACATTGCAAAACCGGGGACGGTGTTGCCCGTCTTTGCTGGGTTTATCGCATTGACCATCTGGATCGTGAGTGCCGGCGTGGAAAAGGGTATTGAAAAATGGTCTAAGATTCTCATGCCAATATTGTTTGTGATGATGCTCGTGATCATTGGCCGAAGTCTCACTTTGGAAGGGGCCGGCAAAGGCATCAGTTATTATCTCAACCCAGACTTCAGTAAAATTGATGGCAAAGTGGTCTTAATGGCTTTGGGTCAGGCGTTCTTTTCGTTGAGTGTAGGCTGGGGATTGATGATCACATACGGCTCGTACATGCCCAAAAAACAAAACATTGTGTCCAACGGCTTATGGGTGGCTTCGGCGGACACGCTTGTGGCGATCCTTGCTGGCTTCATGGTATTTCCGGCGGTGTTCGCCTTTGGAATGGACCCGGATGCTGGGCCGGGACTTACGTTTGTGACATTGCCTAAAGTATTTGCGCAAATGACCGCAGGTTGGGTGTTTGGCGCAATTTTCTTCTGCCTTTTATCGGTGGCGGCCGTGACCTCTTCCATCTCCATGCTGGAAGTGCCGGTTTCTTATTTCGTGGACGACAAGCCCAAGGCGCGCAAAAAGGCGGCCATAATAGTGGGAATCTTTGCGTTCCTCATTGGAATCCCTTCAGCCATGGCTAACGGTGGAAGCGAGTTTTTCAGCAACATGGAGTTGATGGGCAAGACAGGGTTTCTTGATATTATGGATCAAGTATTCGGCACGTTGTGCCTGATTGTGATCTCGCGATCGCTGCGCATCTATGTGGGTTGGATTTGGAAGACCGAATTGGCCGTGAAAGAAATCTCCGAAGGTTGTCCGTGGTTTACCCAGCCTATGGTTGCGGGAATATCGCCGGCTCAGATATGGGCGTTTTTCGTGAAATACATTTGCCCCGTGGTCATCAGCCTTGTGTTGGTTAACGCGCTCGGTTTGTTCGACAAGGAAACACCCAAGCCAGTTCCAAATCCGGAACCAAAGACCGAACAGGCGGCGCCTACGCAAACGTCTCCTGAAGATAACGCAAGCTCTCCGACGCAATAGCTTCCGGGCCTTCGTCGAATTTGAAGACTTCCACGGATACCACGCCGTCATAGTTGACTTCCTTGAGCGCGGCGCCAATGGGCTTGAAATCCACGTCGCCGAAGCCGGGGCCCTTGAGGTTTTCGTCGTTGGCGTGGAAGTAACCAAATTCGCCGGCGCTCTCGCGAATGATGTCCGGGATTGGTTTCCCCATTGAGCACATGGCTTTCACATCAAGGATCACCTTGAAGTGGGGGCTTTCCAGTTGCTGCACAAACTGGATCGCCTCGGTGTGGGTATTGATGAAATTGGTTTCACTTGGGGCGAGCGGTTCAAAGTTGATCACCACATCCCGTTCGGCGGCGTGCGCGACGCTGTCTTTGAACACATCGGTGGCCCATTCCCACGCTTGTTCGTAGCTGACGCCCTCCATCAGGTTGCGTTGGTACGGCGAGCCAACGATGATGGAACGCCCGCCGAAATCGGCGCAGCAATCGACAAGGTCCACGAAGTAACGTGCCGTTTTTTCGCGGATGCTCGCGTCGGTATGCGTCATGTGCATCCCCTCAGCCTTCACGAGCACCCAGTGGATGCCGGAAATCTCAATGCCGGTCTGGGCCGCCAGATCCTTCACGCGCTGCCGTTCGGCTGCGGAAATGTCGGTGACATAATTGGAAATCGTGAAGGGCGCAATCTCCAGACAGTCGTAACCGGTCTTGGCCGCATAAGCCATGGTGTCCTCCATTGACCAGCCTTCAAAAACCTCATTGCAGATACCAAATTTCATCTCGCGAAATGAGGCCGTTTGGCGGATGCTTTGTCGAGGAATTTGTCATGGACGGCATGCGACTCTTTCATACTTGCCCGGTGGACAACGCGGAACTGCTCGCGGTGATGCTCGGCAATCACGACATCAAGGCGGTGGAAAAAATGATCGAGCCAATGCCCGAGGGTGAGGACGAATTCAGCCGGCCCGTGGAAGTGTATGTGCCCGAGGCCGAATACGACCGCGCTTACGAGTTGTTTTTCGGGGATAATGAGAGCGAGATCTGAAGCACTTGGGGCCGGTCTATCCGGTCTATATTTAACCCAGTAACTCCTCTGCATGTTTACGAGCGGCGCCGACTTTGCCGCCTAGCATGCGGGCGATTTCATCCACTCGATCAGAGTCGGTCAATCGTTGGATATTCGATTCTGTGCGGCCGTCAATGACGGCTTTGCTGACGACGTAATGCGTCTGCGCAGCGGCCGCGACGGGGGCGAGGTGGGTGATGCAGAGCACTTGGCGTTGATCGGCGATCTGGCGCATGCGCTCGCCGACAGCATGGGCGGTTTCCCCGCCAACATTGGCGTCGACCTCATCAAAAATCAAAACGGGGATGGAATACTCCGCAGCGAGCACGG
>WTHG01000297.1 GCA_011523245.1 Verrucomicrobiales bacterium
CTTGGCTACAACGCCGAGGAAAAACGCACCCACGTCAACCACCTCCACGCTACGCTCCTGCACCTGCTCGGCATCGATCACGAAAAGCTGACTTACCGCTTCCAAGGCCGGGACTTCCGCCTCACTGATGTGCACGGGAAACTGATTAAGCCGGTGTTGGCCTAAATTCTATTTCCGAAACTCTAATCCCCGCCCAGCGCGTGCATGGCGATGCCGGCGGCGACGCTGGCGTTTAATGAATTCACCCGGCCAAATTGCGGGATACCGATGATGTGGTCGGCCATATTGAGAATGAATTGGCCGACGGATTTGTCTTCGCCGCCGATCACTAGCAGTAGCTTTTCGGGCGCGGCGGTTTGAACGGTATCCAGCGTCGTGTTGCCTTTCATGTCCAGCGCGGCGATTTGGTAACCGGCCTCCTGCGCCTTGCGGGCGTATTGATTGGCCGACGCGTCACGGGCGATTTGCATGAACTCCGTGGCACCGGCGGAGACTTTCACCACCGAGGGATATACTTCGGGCACACCCCGCGTTGGCAGGCATACGCCTCGAAAGCCGAACACCTCCGCACTGCGCAACACGGCACCGACATTGTGGGGATCCTCGATATTATCGAGGAGCAGAAGTCTTCGGTTCTCAAATAAATCCTCCTTAGGCGTATATGGGTAGAGTGAAGTTTTTAAAACCACACCCTGATGTTCGGTGGACTTAGAGAGCTGAATGAGTCGACCTTTTTCCACCCACTCCATAGGGACGGCGTGCTGCTCTAGCAACTTCACCAGCTTTTGCATGCGCGGCTTGTCGCGTGCGGATTGGTTTAGCCATGCCCCGTACACCGTGCGCCGCTTGGCACGTAAGATTTCAAAGGCAGGATTGGTGCCATATACGTATTCGCGGGATGCCTTGGCCATATGGCGAGGGAGCCTAGGGCAGTGTCGGTATGAGGGCACGAAAAAACCCGCTGGAAGATGTCCAGCGGGTTGATGTGATTAATCTAAGAAGAAATTACTTCTTCTTGGCAACAATCTTGGTGGCATTGAATTTGCCGTCCACAACCTTGCCGGTCACATGGGCAGCTACGCTGGAGCCTGGCTTGCAAATGGTCCCGTGACCGATACCTTCGCAACCCTTGCCTTTCACCAGCTTGCCCGAGAGCAGGTAGGATACTTCCTTGCCGTCTTTACCTTTCATGGTAACCGCAGCGCTGCATCCAGCACCCGCAATCTTGGCAGTGCACTTACCGCAAACAATCTTTGCCTCAACTGGCTTTTCGCCGGCCAATGCAATGAATGCAGTGAATGCGAAAGCCAAGGCTAATGTAGTTAATTTTTTCATAGCTATTTTCTTTCTATTTTTTAACGCATTTGCCCGGGGGCGTTAAACCTCGGACAAAAGAAATCTACTGTTTATGCGTGTGATGGCAAGTTTTTCTATTTTTTCATTTCACCTCAAAAAACAGCAATTAATCCTTGCTCAAAGCACTGCAGCACGGTCGAATGCCCCCGGTTTATCGCAAGTTTATGAAAAATACTATCTTAAGCCTGATGGTCGCCTGCTTTGGTTTGGCGATGGTGCACACCGCAGATGCGGCGGAAAAAATCACCCACGAGCAAATCGAGGAAGTGATGAAAAAAGGTTTCAAAGCCAAACTGCACAACGATCTGGCCGCCAATAAGGAAGTACTTGCGAAGTACGCCCAATGGCTTGCTGCTTACAAGCCTGAGAAGGGCGATGCGGCAAGCTGGAAAGCTAAGACCGGAGCCATTGTGGCCGCCATCAAGGCGGGTGACCAAGCCGGGCTTAATAAGGCGGCCAATTGCAAAGCCTGCCATAACGTGCACAAGTAGGCTTACGCAAAAGGTTCTTTCACAGGGTGCCTTTTTTAGGCACCTTTTTTTTGCCCATTGCTTGCGCCCACGATAAAATCCGACATAATTTCCTGATGCGATTTGTGCTTATCTTTTTATTGGGATGGTCCGCTTCGGTATTGGCTGCGCCTAAGATTTCCGAAAAGCACGCGGCGCAGATGGCCAAGGGGCTGGCGTTGTTTAAAAGTGATGTGCGCATGCTGCTTAAGCAGCACTGCGTGAAATGTCATGGCGGCGACAAGATTCGCGGGGATCTGGATCTCACCACGCGCGCCGGATTGCTCAAGGGCGGCGAGGAAGGGCCATCCGTCATTCCGGGCAAGGCGGGTGAAAGTTTCCTGATGACGGTGCTGCGGCACGAGGAGGAACCCTTCATGCCGGCCAAGGCCGATAAGCTTTCCCCGGATGCCCTCAAGAAAATTGCCGATTGGATAAACCTAGGCGCGCCTTACGATCAGCCACTGGTAAAGCAATCTATTGCCGGCAAGGGTATGCAGGTGACTGATGATGACCGGAATTTTTGGGCCTACGCCCCGCTGCAGGCCGTCAAGGCGCCGACGGTGCAACAGAAGAACTGGCCGGCCAACGACATTGATCGGTTTGTGTTGCGTAAACTGGAGTTGGCCAAGCTGCAGCCCAATGGGCCGGCGGATCCGCGCACGCAGATTCGGCGGTTGTATTTTGATTTGATCGGCCTGCCGCCGTCGCCGGCTGAAGTCGCGGCGTTTGTGGCCGATCCTTCGGAGCAGGCTTACGCCAAGGTTGTAGACCGTCTGCTTGCCTCCAAGCATTACGGCGAGCGATGGGGGCGGCATTGGCTGGATGTGGCGCGTTTTGCGGAGAGCCACGGGTTTGAGCAGGATTACAAC
>WTHG01000146.1 GCA_011523245.1 Verrucomicrobiales bacterium
GAGTCTTAATTTCGAATATTATCATACAACCAAGCGTTTGATACTCAGTCAGTTCTGCTTGGCCATTACTCCCCGGCACGCTTTGCTCCGCAGCGATCCAGCTTTGGATCGGTGGACAGCACCGGGGCATCCCGTGTCAGGGCCTCAGCGGCGATGTAGCGGTCGAACGGATCTGGATTGTGCCACGGAAATTGGCTGGCGCGCTGGATCACAAACCAAGAGATGGGTTGCACATCGAAGCCCCTCCGCGCAAAGCAGAGCGGGCAAATCAGGATCGTCTGCTGGAGGGAAATTCAATTTGCCCAAACTGGCCTTGATGGAGATCTCCCAAAGACTGGCCATCGAAACGACAGACCTGCGTGATGAATCCTCGATCAAACGGGCCACCCGTTTCGGTAGCCTTGAGTGTCCTTGAAAAAAATACAACAGGACATTCGTGTCGACGACCTGTTCTTTCACCGGCGTTTGCGCTTGGTTTTGTAGGCCGGCTTGGATTCAGCAACAAGTGTTGCCTTGGCTTCAGTGGGCCAGAAATCTTCAAAGCCAAGCGCGTCCGAATCGAAATCCGATGCCATAGGAAACTTGGCCGAATTGAGGCATCCCCGCTTGGGCGCTTGGTTTGCAGGAGGATGCAGCTCCGCGACCACTTCGCCGTGCTTGGTCAGCGCTATACCCTCGCCTGTGGCAGCAACCTCCGCCACCAAGGCTGACAACTGCGTTTTCGCCTGATAGAGACCCACTTCCTTCATGCGAAATAACTAGACTAGTCTGATTTGCAATCAGTTATTTCGATCATCATGGCGATGTCTGCAGTATCCACTCCAGCCGCTTGAAAACTGGCTGTGGTCCCTGCCATGGATTCGCCGCCACTTCCATCGGTTTCGCCCCGCGAATCGTGGCCTTGGCCACGAGGCCAAGTTCATCCAGTTCCGCCCAGCTCTTCAACGGCACGCCGTCGGTCACATTTTTGAAATCGCTCAAGCCTACCGTCACCGTCTCCGGTTTACCGCCTTTCAATTTCACCTCGGACACGTACGTGCGTTTTTTGCCGCGATAATGGCGCCACGTGTTTTCGTGCAACACAATGCCGAGTAAATTCGGCTGCTCACTTTGGATGGTCAGCGCCAGCTTCGCGCCTTTGGGCCCGCGCCATTTGGGATCGGTCACCTTGCGCGTCCAGTGCTGCCACAAGAGACGATGGTTGCCGTTGAGCGTGTACCAATCGCGGAAGCCGAACTTAAAATCATCGATCACCCGCTCCGGCCCGCCCGAGCGTTGCACGCGCGTTTTCTGCAACTCCTCTGGCTTTAGATCGTGAAACTGTGAACTGATGCAAACCTCTTGCGCCTCGCCATGCGGCAAGGCGACCGTCTCGGGCAGTTTGTAAAACACATTCGCGAAGGCGAACAGCGGCCGGCTCAAATCCTCCAACTCCAGTCCCGCCTGCCAGTGGCCGCCGAGGTTGAGTGCGCCGGCGCTGCGCCAAAAACGCGAGCGCGGATCCGGATCGACCGAGTAATAAATCTCCACGCGCTTCACCGGCAGCTCGCGCGATGGCGTCACGTACAGTACGGCGGTCTTGACCAGGCCAAACTCGCTCTTCGGCGTGGCCGGCAGTTTCACACCGCCTTTCAGGTGCTGGTCCAGCCACAGGATACGCGCCACCTGTTGCGCGGGGTTGAAGCGGTGATTGAAATGCGGCGCGAACACAAACCGCTGCGGCACGCCCTTCGGCACGCGCGCGCCGGTCGCGTAGGTGGCATCCATCTGCCCGTGGAAATCGTTGCTCGCCCCCAAGTGCAGCAGCGGCGCCTTGATGTGCGGCGCGTAAAACTGATAGCCCATCGTGCGCCGGAACAACTCGCGATCGCCAGTCACCCGCCGAATCTGCGGCGGCACATGATAATACGGATCGAGCCGGAAGCCCGTGCCGCCCACCGAGGGCGACGCCACCTTTACGCGCGCATCGGTGCCCGCCAGGTACATCGTGAGGTTCCCGCCCATCGAATGCCCGCGAATACCCAGCCGGTCACCGTCCACCTCCGGTTGTTGCTCCAGAAACGTCAACCCACGCCGGCACCCGAGCGTCAGTAAAAACCAATTACAATTCCGCGGCGACTCTTGCGCATCCAAAAACTTCTCACCCGGCTCCACATTAAAATAACCGCGCACATTATTCTGCGTCGGATCCACCGCGCCCCAGTCCGTATTCGCCTCGGCCGGCCTTGCCCCCTCCATCGGCCGACCGCCCCAGTTCACCGACAACGCCGCATAGCCTCGCCGCGCGTGGTACTTCACCAAATGCAAATTCGCCCGTTGCCCACCTCCATGCATGTGCAACACGCCTGGTAAATTATTCTCACCCTTCGGGAACGCATAAAACGCCGCCATCCAAGCCGCCTTGCTTTTGAACGACCCGATGAAGTACCGCACATACCGCACGGCCACTCCATCCTCTTCCCACTCGCGCACCACTTCCATCCGCAACGGCTCCTTCCGCGGATCATATCCCGCCCAAAGCTCCGTCACATTTTGCGGCACTTTTTTCAAAGGCGGCAAGGAATCTACCGCCTGAACGGCAATGCACGTGGACAGCAGGATTAAACTAAATCGTATCAAAGTCGCTTCGGATTAAACGGCGTGGTGGGCACTTTGCCGCTGGCCTTTTTCTCGAGCAGTTTGCGGAGGTGCTGCATTACGACTTTGGCTTCGGCGTCGGGCTTGAG
>WTHG01000537.1 GCA_011523245.1 Verrucomicrobiales bacterium
TGTTTATAATCAACTTAAAAACAATAAATAATGCGATCACCCCACCTACAACAGAAACTGCATTTGTTTTAATGGTGTCCGAAATCTTGAGTACAATTTCAGTAAATTGAGGCAACCCTTCACCTGGCCCAAGCATATCCGCAAAAATGGTTTTAAATTTTGGGATAACAAACGTCATCAAAATACCCACAATGATGGTCGCCACAACCATGACTGCTGCTGGGTAAAACATGGCCGATTTCACTTTACCCTTAATTGACTCAGCCTTTTCTTGGAACTCCGCTAACCGGTTCAGGGCAATTTCCAGCACACCACCAATCTCACCGGCTTTCACCATGTTCACGTAAAGCTTATCAAAAATCTTGGGGTGCTTAGCTAGCGCTTCAGAAAAAGTGGAGCCACCGCCAATCGTGTCCCCAATATCATTAATGATCCCTTTGAAATAGGGATTAGGCATCGATTTCGCCAAAGTGCTCATGCCCCGCATTAGCGGCAAACCTGCATCGATTAGGACGGCCAATTGGCGCGTAAAAGTACAAAGTTCTTTGGTACTAACCGTGGGAAGCGCGAGGCTGATTTCCCCCTTTTTCTTCCCCTTCTTAGCCTTTCGTTTTTTGGCTTCTTCCGGGGAGTCTTTAACTTCCGCGACTTGAGTCGGATAGAAGCCCATCTCTTTAATGCGGGAGATGGCTTCATTCTGACTACCGACTTCAAGGGTGCCTTCTTTCTGCTTCCCCTCCTTGTCGATCGCGATGTAGCTAAATAGCGGCATGAAAATCAGGTGTATTTCATCACTTCCTCAAAGGAGGAAACTCCCTCGAACATAAGCCGTAACCCATCCATGCGCAAGGATTGCATCCCTGCAGCCACACACCGGTCCCGCAATTCCAAAGCCGGCGTGCGATTGGCAATGAGATCGCGTACCTCATCGTTCATTTGCAGCATCTCGTAGATGCCACGGCGCCCCTTGTAGCCAGAATGTCCGCAGGCATCGCAGCCGGTGCCGTAATAAATATCCCCGAGCACTTCTTCCTCGGTCAGCTTGAGCATCAGCTTTTGGTCTGCTGTCATCGGGGTACTTACTTTACAGCGCTTGCAGACAGTCTTGCAAAGGCGTTGCGCCAACACCCCGTTTACCGATGATGAAATCATAAATGGCTCCACCCCCATATCCAGCAGACGCGTGATGGCCTCGGTGGAACTGTTAGTGTGCAGGGTGCTCACCACCAAGTGACCTGTTAGTGCCGCCTCGATCCCAATCGAGGCCGTCTCTAGATCCCGCATCTCACCCACAAGAATGATGTCGGGATCCTGACGGAGAAATGATTTAAGCGCTTTAGCGAAGGTCATTCCCATAGCCTCGACAATATGGCATTGCACAATGCCTTCCACTGGGAACTCCACCGGATCCTCAGCTGTGAGAATCTTGGTGTCGATAGTGTTCAACATACGCAAGCAGGCATACAGTGTGGTAGTTTTGCCTGAGCCCGTGGGGCCTGTTACGAGAAAGACCCCATTCGGTTGCACGACACAGTGCCGGATACTTTCATCCACTTTTTTAGGGATGGATAAGGCCTCGAGACTCATTAAGTCATCATTCGAGGAATCCAAAAGACGCAACACCACCGACTCCCCAAACTTGGTCGGCAAAGTGTTCATACGAAACACCAGCTCCCGGCCGGCAATGCGTTCAGCAATACGACCATCCTGCGGGATACGACGTTCAGCAATATTAAGGCCGGCCAAGATCTTCAGACGCGACGAGATGGCCGGGGCTAATTCTTTAGGAGGCGGCGTGAGTATCTTCATTGAGCCATCCACCTTCATTCGAATTTGGTAGTTGTCCTCAAACGGCTCGAAATGAATGTCCGCAGCCTGATCCTTGAGGGCCTGATACAACACCATATTTACAAACCGAACGATTGGAGCCTCATCGCCAACTTCTTCGAGAATTTCCAATGCTTCAGGGGCATCATCCTCAGGCTTAGCTTCCACTTCCTCCTCAAACCCATCCGCCCCGCCCATGGCTTCGATCAGCTCATCATAACCTTCGGCATCGGAATATTTGTCATCAATCAGCTTGGAAATCGCCAACGGATCCGCAATACGCAGCTGTAGCGGGCGTTTGAGTTGATAGGCCAAATCATCCAGTGCGGTGGGGTTCAATGGGTCGGCCATGCACAAGTGCAATGTTTCCCCGTCCAACCCGATTGGCAGACACTGATAATTCTTCGCCACATCCATTGGAATCAGCTCCAACAATTCCGAAGTGAACTCAATGGCGGTAATATCAATGACATCCGTACCCAGATATTCGGCCACTAATTCGAGCTGCGAAGCAGTATCTAGCACACCCTGATCGTGCAACAGCTTAGGAATAGCTGTACCAGACATGTTGTGCTCGCCCTGAATGGCCTCAAGATCCTGCGGATCGGCCAATTGCCTTTCAGCAATCAAACTCAAGAGCGGACTGGTTAGGATACCTTCCATGATCGTTTGTTAAATCTTTAACCGGGGGGAGGGGGAGGAGGCGCTCCGGGGGCGCCCGCAGCTGCATTTGGATCAGCCGCCATCTCAGCTTGCAAGGCGGCCTGCTCCTCGTCGTATTCCTTCAGGCGCAAAAGCATTCCATTATAGTCCTGCGCCTTGTCCTCAAAGTCAGCACCTCTTACCAAGCCCTGGGCCTAGTATTCGGATTGCTAATCGGCCATTGTATCC
>WTHG01000015.1 GCA_011523245.1 Verrucomicrobiales bacterium
CTATAACTGGCGGGAGAATAGGTTTCTTCATTTGAGGTGGAGGCATGAGCTCGAGCATGTGGTTGCGTAAAACATCCATGTATCTGCCTTGCTCCACCCTGCTCTTCTGCCGGAAAACCGATTGACTTGGCAATTCAGCAATGAGCGTTTGCGTGCCTTTTAGGGAAAATGCCCTCCAATGGTAACGCTTGAAATCCGATTGACCTAAAGCTCTGCTAAAGACCAAACCTTGCTCGTTCACCGAAGCTACGCGGTTGACAATAATCGGGTCAGGGGAGTTGAGCAGTGAAACGCGGAAAGTGGCCCATACATTATAAGCATAACACAGCCCGATCACCAGAATGAGAAAACGCCTCCCCAAAGCCTCTGACTATTGCCACAGGATTGCCGATTCTTCAATCAAATTTCTGCTGTCCGAGAGCGTTAATTAAGTCATCCATGCCCCAATAATCACCAGCAGCCGTCAGCTGATCCGCCGCCCAGCCGTGCTTCCATGCTGCGTACGTTGCGGCTTGAATTTCTCGCCCATGGAAAGCCGGTTGCGCCAACAGCCCTCCGATGAACCCAGCTAAGACATCTCCACTACCTCCTTGCGCTAAGCCAACATTACCGGTGGAATTCACTAAGGCCGGGCCAGATGCCTGTGCCAAAATCGTGTGCCTGCCTTTCAGCAAAACCGTCACCCCAAATTGCTCAGCCAAAGTCCGTGCCGCACGGAGCCGGTTCGATTCCACTTCATCAACGGAGCATTCGAGTAACCTTGCGGCTTCACCGGGATGAGGGGTCATCAACCGGAAAGCGCTTGTCTCAGGGGCCTCTCTTGGCAGCCAATCCAACGCTGAGGCATCAATCACCATTGGCTTACCAGATTGATCCCATAGATTCAGAACAGTCTGGCGCAACGAATCCTCAATATCATCACCCGCCAAGCCGGGGCCAACCACAAGCGCGGTGGCTCCACTCAAAGCCTTTATGCACCCCCTGCCCCATGGGTGAACCATGATGCTCTGGCAATGTGCGGAAACTGCCTGATACGCAGGCGTAAAAATGCTGACCAGCCCAGGCCGTGCCCGCAGGCTTGCACGCCCCGCCAAAATCGGTGCTCCATGATAGCCCGTGGAGCCGCCTATAATCCCGACATGACCGAAACTGCCTTTATGAGAAGCCGGATTCCTTTGAGGCGCCAAGCCTCGCATATCCTGCTCGGTGACCCAATAAGAGTCCGTCTCGGGCGCGGGATCTTTCAGGCCTATAAGCGATGCGATACGTAAACGCCCCACATATTGTGCGGCCGAGTTTGCGAGCAGCCCCTGTTTCAGTCCCCCAAGGCAAAGCGTGATAGCCGCCTCAATTGCTGATCCTCGAACTTGGCCGTTATCAGCATCGAGCCCAGAGGGGCAATCGACCGACAGCACGGGAACATCCGATTCATTAAGACATTGAACGACCTCTTGCCAGTGCTCATCTAGGTCGCGATTCAATCCTATTCCAAATAAACCATCCACAACGAGGACAGGATTATCTTGGAGGTGGCCGTGAAGAGCCGCTAATCCTTCTTCTGGATTTTCAATATTGAGAATATGGACCTGCCGATCACACAAATGCTCTACGGCAAGACGAGTATCACTGCCGTTGTTTCCCTTACCGGCCAGCAGGAGAATGGCATCCCCGCTTTGAGTTACCTGAGTTGCTAGCCGGGCAATAGCTTGGCCAGTCTGTTCGATCACAGATTCAACGGAAATCCCCGCATCCCAAGTGCGTTTCTCCCAATCGCGCACTTGGGCTACGGAAAGAATGGGGAGCGGCATGAATTATTTATAGAGACCAGCAACTTGCGGGTAGCCGTTATACTTGATCGTTTTTATGCGAACGGGATTGGGGCCGATGAGCCTTTCACTGGCCTGCGACCAACGTGGATGAGGCACACCGGGATCCACATTGGATTCAAAGGGGTATTCGCGGGGAGCAAGCGCATTCCACAACGTCTTCGGCTGACGATTGGTGAATTCAATTTTCACGATGCTCTTAATGCTCTTATATCCGTACTTCCAAGGCACCACAAGTCGCAGCGGCGCACCATTCTGTTTAGGCAAAGGCTCTCCGAAAATGCCGGTGGCCATAAAGGTCAAATCATGCATTGCCTCATCCAGACGCAGGCCTTCAGTGTACGGCCAGGGATATTGAGGCAAGCGAGCCAGTCCGGGCATTTCAGCCGGCTTCATCGCGGTGTAAAATTTAACGTACTTTGCACTAGCTTTGGGCTCGGCTTGTTTCAATATTTTCGAAAGCGTATAGCCGGTCCAAGGCACAATCATGGACCAGGCTTCCACACAGCGGAAGCGGTACACTCGCTCTTCCAAGCCGAGCTTTCTGGCCATTTCTTGAGCGTCAAATTTAAACGGCTTGTCACATAGCCCTGAAACCTCCACCTCCCACGGGTTGGTTTTAAACTTATCCACCAGGAAACGAACGTGCTCTTTGCTGGTGGTGAATTCATAAAAATTATTATAGCCCGTAGCCCATGCCTTGTTGGTAAGGACGACCTTCGGGTTGTATTTTGCATTGCGCTTGGCGGGGTATAACTTGGGGGCAGCGGCGGCCTCGAGGGTATCAGCTAAGCTCAGCCCCGCCACGCCAGCACCCAAACCAAGCTGTTTTACAAACGAGCGCCGATTGCGGTATTCGTTGATTGGTGTAATCGAAGATTCCGG
>WTHG01000080.1:0-2195 GCA_011523245.1 Verrucomicrobiales bacterium
CCGCCAATCCGGGTTTGAACCCTTCCAAACTACAGATCGGTCAGGAGTTGATTATTCCGGCCCGGAGACAGTAGGCTCCCCGCGCACACCCGACCATGCAGCGCGTTATCCTTGTCATCCTTTTCACCTTTTGGGCGTTTATGACCTATCGCCTGTGGCAAGTGGAATACGCCGGCCAAAATCTCGGAGCTGCCGTGGATATCCAGATGGTCTGGGAAAAAATCCTCAACGCCCAGGACGAAGCCAAATTGCAAATCGTGGATGAACGGGGCAATCATTTGCTTGGTGCATTGGAATGGACTCCCACAGTACAACGAGAGACTGAGGATGACGAACCTGTCACCATTGTGGGCATGGTGGAAAATGTCCGGGAATACACATTAGATATTAGCAGAGGCCGCCTATACGCGGTACGTCCCCAAGAAGATGTGTTGTTTGATTTCAATTTGAACTTAAGTCCATTCCCTTCACAGGAATGGACTTCTATCCAGATCAAGCTGGAACGGTCATTTAACGACGTCCGTTACAAATTTTCCGCTGATGCTCAATCAACTAATGATTTTGTTACATTTCGGATAAATCTCGAACAGGGGGAACAAATGGTCACAGTCCCTCTGGAAGACCTGAGCAAACCGGAGAAACTGGTGGGTGCCGGGCTGAAGCTGGCGGGCGTACCGGCGCTGGCGGCCAGTGGGGCTTCGTTGATGGTGAAGAATTTTTTAAACTCCAAAGAGCTCTCCAATCGCCCATTGAATTTCAAGCTGGACCTACCGCGACAGGCGCACATTGACCTGTTGCCTGGCGTGCGCTCACGTATCAAGGTGTACCGCATTGATGTGCCGATCGTGGAGGATATGCTTGTGAAAATTTACGTCAACACACTCGGGGAAATCTTGCGCGTGGAGATCCCTGATGTGCTGATTGATACCATCAGCAAAACCTCCAAGCTCGACCTGCCTAAATCCATTGTTCTGCGTAACCAGAACTTTTATGGCCGGTTGCGCCGTGAACGATGATCGAACTGACCCATCTCGTAAAGGAATTCGGCGACCTGACCGCTGTCGATGACCTGAGTCTCACGGTCGGCAAAGGCGAATTTTTCGCTGTGCTCGGCCCGAATGCCGCCGGCAAAACCACCACCATCAAAATGCTGGTCGGCCTCATTGCCCCCACCACCGGTACAGCCAAGGTGTGCGGCTACGACGTGCAAACCGAGCCCATCGAGGTGCGCAAGCGCCTCGCCTATGTGCCGGACTTTCCGTTTTTGTATGACAAGCTTACACCGTGGGAATTCCTCCGGTTCACCGGCCAGCTCTTTCACATGAACGAGCAGGACATTGAAACACGCACGCGCGACCTCATTCCCCGCTTTTCACTTGAGCCGTACCTGCGTAAGAGCATCGAAAGCCTTTCCCACGGCACACGCCAGCGCATCGCGATTGTCTCAGCGCTGATGCACAACCCCGAGGTCTTTGTCCTGGATGAACCGATGGTCGGTCTGGATCCGCATCATCAATATATTCTCAAGGAAGTGCTGAAGGAACGTGCGGCGGAAGGGATGACCGTCTTTCTCTCCACACACCAGCTAAGCGTGGCCGAGGAAGTGGCCGATCGCATTGGCATTGTGCACATGGGCAAGCTGGTAGCCGTGGGCACTGAGGAGGAATTACATAATCTGGGCGGCGAGGGCAATGCCGAGCTGGAGGCAACCTTCTTGGCCCTGACGCGAGAAGAATCCGACGTGGCCGTGCAACGCCAACTGCATCAAGGCTGATGAACGATTCCTCCCAGCGATTTCCGTCGCCATTCCTGCTGCTGCTAAAGGTAAACCTGCTGCAGGCTTGGCGCCGCGTCACTCAGGCCGGTTCGCGCTCAGGCACGCTGTCGTTCATGGTAGCGGTGTTCCTGATCTTCTATCCCCTTATTGCCTCCGGCTTGTTTTGGGCGGGCCTGCGTTATGTCTCCAAATTTCCCGGGCTCGGCGACCTGTTGATTGAGCATCTGGTGTTCCTGCTTTTTGCCATGCTCTTCATGCTGCTGCTGTTTTCCAATGTGGTGGTTGGCTACACCAACATGTTTCGAAATCAGGAAACGCGTTTTCTGCAAACGCTCCCATTCTCGGCCAACCACATCTTCCAATGGAAGTTGGTGGAAACCACCGTGGTGGCTTCTTGGGCGTTTCTGCTGCTGATTGC